>NZ_CM001466.1:3783523-3838514 GCF_000231055.2 Saccharomonospora azurea NA-128
GCGCGCAGTGCCAGTTCCTCGTCGGCCACCGCGGCCAGGCGCACCACGCCGTGCGCGCGTCCGGGTTCGCGCGTCGCGTCCGCCACGGCCAGCCACTCGCTGTCGCCGAGTCCGCTTCCCGGGGGCACCTCCACGGCCGTGCCCCCGGCCATGAGGTACACCGGCGTACCACCCGGTCGGCGGCGGGCGAGTCGTTCCGGATAGGCCAGCGCCACGACCGCGGCGGGGTCGTGCGGCCGTTCGGTGTCGCGGTGGGACGCGCCGCGATCGCGGGTGAGCGCGGTGAGCCGGGCGACTTCCCGTTGCCAGCGGCGGGCGGGGGGGTCCTTCGCCGGGGGCAGGGGGGGGAGTTCGGGGTCGAGATCGGTGGGTCGGCGGCGGGGGTGGAGCAGCGCCACGACCTCGGCCGCCGCGCGCGGACCCACCTCGTCGGCCCCGTCGAGCAGTGCTCGCGCGAGGCGGGGATGCAGCCCCACCGACGCCATCCGCCGTCCCCGCGCCGTGGGGAGGCCGTCGGGTGTCACCGCGCCCAACGTCGTCAGCAGCGTCCTGCCCGCCGTGAGGGCGCCCTCCGGTGGCGGGTCCCACCACGACAGGCCCGCACCGTCCGGTGTGGACCAGCAGGCGAGTTCGAGTGCGAGCCGCGACAGCTCGGCCGTGCGGATCTCGGGTTCCGGATAGGCGGGCAGGCTCGTGTGCTCGGCCTGCGACCAGCAGCGGTACGTAACACCCGGTGCCTCCCGTCCCGCCCGGCCGGCGCGTTGCTCCGCGACCGCACGCGAGACCCGCACGGTCGCCAGCCCGGGAAGCCCACGCCGGTGATCGATCCGCGGCACGCGGGCGAGACCGGAGTCCACCACCACCCGCACCCCGGGCACCGTCAGGCTCGATTCGGCCACGGCCGTCGACAGCACGACCCGGCGACGCGGCCCCGGCGTCAACGCCGCGTCCTGGCGTTGTGCGGGCAGCCGGCCGTGCAGGCTCACCACGTCGGCGTCGACACCGTCGAGCCGTTCGGCGACGCGGTCGATCTCGGCGACGCCCGGCAGGAACACCAGCACGTCGCCGTCGTGCTCCGCCAACGCGGCGTGGACGGTCCGGGCGACGCACGCCTCGATGCGTTCGCCGCGATCGGGTGGCCGGTGCACGATGTCGACGGGGTGCAGGGGTGCGTGCGCCGTGACGACGGGAGCGTCACCGAGGAGGTCGGCGAGCCGGTCGGAGGCCACGGTCGCCGACGTGGTGAGCAGCCGGAGGTCGTCGCGCAGTCCGGCGCGTGCGTCGAGCAGCAGCGCGAGCAGGAGGTCGGCGTCGAGGTGGCGTTCGTGGCATTCGTCGAGCACGACCACCGCGGTGTCGTGCAGCTCGGGGTCGTTCTGCAGGCGCCGCACTAGGAGCCCGGACGTCACCACCTCGACCCGGGTTCGGGCGGACACCTTGCGATCACCGCGGACGGAGTAGCCGACCGTCTCGCCGACGGGTTCACCCAGCAGTGCCGCCATGCGTGACGCGGCGGCGCGCGCGGCGAGCCTGCGCGGTTCGGCCACGACGACCCGGTGGGGTCCGGCCGGGCGGGCGCTGATCCGCCGCGCCAGGTCGAGCGGAACGAGCGTGGTCTTGCCGGTCCCGGGAGGCGCGACCAGGACGGCGCTGCCGTGCGCGTCGAGCGCGGCGGAGACGTCGTCCAGGACGGTGCGGACCGGGAGCCCGGGCAGCTCCACGGTGGTGAGGCCGGTCACGGGCCCTCGACCTCGGGCGGGTCGGCCACTTCGATGCCGGACGGTGCCAGGTGCCGTTCCAGCGAGGCCCGCCACGAACCAGAGTCGATCATCTTGCGGATCGCGGCGTTGACGGCCGCCTGCCCCTCGTGATCGCCCTTGGACAGGCCGACGCCGTAGCGTTCGGTGGACCACTGCCCACCGACGAGCCGCACGAGTTCGGGGTGCTGGGCGACGTACCCGGCGAGGATGGCGCCGTCGGTGGTCACGGCGTCCACCCGGTCGGCCAGCAGTGCGGTGACGCACTCGGACACCCGCGGGTACTCCGAGAGGCGCACGGCGTCGCCGAGCCGCTCCTTGACGTGCTGGGCGGAGGTCGACCCGGTGGACGTGCAGACGGTGCGGCCCCCCAGCGAGTCGGGGCCGGTGATGTCGGTGGACGTGCGGCGCACGAGCAGGTCCTGGCCCGTCTCGAAGTACGGACCCGCGAACGTCACCTCGTCGCTGCGTTCGTCGGTGATCGAGTACGCGGCCACCACGAGGTCGACCGCGCCTGTGGCGAGGGCCTCCTCGCGCTCCGCCGGGGTCGTCTCCCGCCAGGTGATGTCGTCCTCCGCGACCCCGAGTTCGGCGGCGACGAACCGCGCGACATCGGCGTCGAAACCGACGACGTCACCGTCGACGAGGCGTTCGGAGAGCCCCGGTTGGTCGAAGCGGACACCGATGGTCAACGATCCGGTGTCACTCGCCCGGGCGGTAATGGAGTCGACCGTGGCGTCGGAGGCCGAGCACGCCGTGAGCAGAATGCCCGCCGCAGCCACGTTGACCAGGCATCTGAGCCGTCGCATCACCGTCGCCCCTCACGATTCTCACAGGTGCGCTGGCTAGCCTAGAGGCTGTGCTTTCCTCCCGTGGACGGCTGCTACGAGGCATCGGACTGCTCGCCAGGCTCGGACTGGCCGCCGTCTGGTTGATTTCGGGGGCGATCAAGGTCGCCGATCCCGGCCAGACGTATCTGGCGGTGCAGGCATACGACGTGCTGCCGGAGCCGCTCGTGGGTGTGGTGGCCACCGCGATACCGCTGGCGGAGCTCGTGTTCGGGGCGCTGCTGCTGTTCGGCGCGGCCACCCGGCTCACGGCGCTGGCCTCGGCGGCGCTGCTCGTGGTGTTCATCGCCGGGGTGGCGCAGTCGTGGGCCCGCGGGCTCACGATCGACTGCGGCTGCTTCGGGGGCGGAGGCGAGGTGGAGCCGGGTGAGACGGCTTACCCGGAGGAGATCGCGAGGGACATCGGGTTCCTCGCGTTGGCCGTGTGGTTGTCGGTGCGACCCACCACACCGCTGTCGGTCGACGGCTGGTTGCGGCGTGGGCGCGACGCGTCCGACGCGGTGACCCAGCCGTCGGACGAGGAAGCCGCGCGGAAGAACGAATCGAGGAAGGACTCCAGTGGGCGGAGCGGAGCGGACGGCGAGGAAGCGGCGTCAACAGCAGTTGGCGGGCAAGACTGACGGCGGCAAGGTCGTCGCCGCCGCACGGCGTGGCGGTGGGGACGGCAAGCGGATCGCCGCGATCGTCGGCGTCGTCGTGGTGGTGCTCGCCGTCGTGATCGGCGGACTCGTGTGGACGAACGCCTCGAAGAACGCCACGGAGGGGCAGGCGATCGAGCCTGCGACCACGCAGGTCGATCTGCCCGAACGCAGGGACGGCGCCGTCGTGGTGCTCGGGGACGAGAACGCACCCGTGACCATCGACGTGTACGCCGACTTCCTCTGCCCGGTGTGCGCGAGCTTCGAGCACCAGTACGGCCCGCAGCTCAAGGACAAGGTGGCGTCGGGGCAGGTGCAGGTGCGCCAGCACATGCTGCCGATGCTGATGGAGAGGTCCGACCCGCCCGGTTACTCGCTCGACTCGGCCAACGCGGCTCTACTCGCGGCTGACGAGGGCAAGTTCGTCGAGTTCCACGACAGCCTGTTCGCGCAGCAGCCCGAGGAGGGCAAGCGCGGCTACGACAAGGACCAGCTCATCCAGCTCGGGCGCGACCTCGGCATCACGGGCGAGGCGTTCGCCGACGGAGTGCGCAGCGGCAAGTACGACGGGCTGCTCGAGCAGGAGATGCAGCGGGTGAGCAACGACACGAGCCTGCACCGCGACTTCGGGGGCGGCAACGTCGGTTTCGGCACGCCGACCGTCGTCGCGAACGGCAAGATCGTCGACCTCGGCGACACCGCGTGGCTCGACAAGGTGGCGCCCGCGTCCTGACCTCTCTGAACGATCTTCCCCCGCGTGCACTCCGGGTGTCCTAGTGTTCGACCCGGAGTGCACGCCGGGGGAACCGGCAGGGAGCCGCCCGCGTCGCACTCACGCGAAGGAGGGTGATGTGGACGGCACACCACACGCGGGTTTCCGGGTCGAGGACGGCGCCTACGACCATTACGCCCGCAGCATCGATCCCACGGCCGACGACGTCAGACAGGCCTCGGACCGGCATGTCGCGCCGAACGTCGAACTCGGTGGGGACGGTTTCTCGGTGATGGGCGCGGAGGCCGGGTTCTCCGGCGCGTACGTCGCCCGCATGCGCGGCATCCAGGAGCGGTTGAGCCGACTCGGCGGCAACTGGCAGGCGATGGGTGACGCGGCGCGCCGCACCAGTGCGAACTACGAGCTCGTCGAGGCGGAACAGCGGGACATCATCCAGCGACTGGGCAAGGAGCTGGGATGACCGAGACCGCGGAGGTGACGAGGGCGGCCCTGGACCTGCCCGACCAGTTCGCGCGCCGCATGCGCACCGACGACGCGGGGATCGACGCCGCCGTCGCGGGACAGGCGGCCCTGCGGACGTCGCTCGACGGAGTGCGCGGCACGGCCTCGCAGCAGCGCGTGCTGCTGGCTCAGCGATCCTCGGGCACGGCCACGGACAACGCCGTCGGCACCGCCCAGAGCCTCGAAGACGAGGTGCAGGCCCTGCTCGACGAGAGTGTCGAGATCGAGAACGCCGTGGCCGAGGCGGCGGAGGCACTCAAAGTGGGCCAGGTCGAGAACGACCGGGTCCGTGAGGAGATCATTCGCGAGATCAGCGCGACGATGACGGCGGTGGCGGCGGCGAAGCAGACTCCGCCCGTGCCGACCGGAGGCCAGGCCGCCGTGCGGCAGCTGATGGTCGCGCTGCAACGCACGATCGCCGAGCTCACCGGCGAGTCCGCCGACATCAGCGAGCGCACCCTGTCGACGTTGACCGGTATCGCGGGCGCGCTCGGCCGCGACAGCGGGGCCACGACCGCGAGCAGCGCGAGCACCGAGGTCGCGTCGTCGTTCAACGCGCAGGGCGCCGGTGGCGGCGGTGGTGGAGGAGGAGCCGGAGGCGGCGGAGGAGACGGGGGTGGTGGCGGTGCCGTCACCAAGCCTCGCCTTCCGGTGGCCATCCCTCCGCAACCGGGTACCGGGGTGAAGATCAATCTGCCGGGCGGGCAGACGGTGGAGGCGCCCAACGAGACGGCGGCGAAGGCCGTGCGCGCGGCGATCTCGCAGCTCGGTGTCCCCTACGTGTGGGGCGGCACGGCCCGCGGTGTGGGACTGGACTGCAGCGGGCTCACCATGACGTCGTACGGCGAGGCCGGTCTCGACATCCCCCGGCTGGCGCAGGAACAGACCGTGGGCGCGGAGGTGCCGTCGCAGGACCAGTTGCTGCCGGGCGACCTCGTGGTCTGGTCGGGCCACGTCGCGATGGTGGTCGGCGACGGGCTCATGATCGAGGCGGGCGACCCGGTGAGCATCAACCCGATCCGGACCACCAACGCGGGTCAGCAGTTCATCGGCTTCTACCGGCCGACGGGCTAGCCGTGGCGCCGGTGCGGACACGTCGGACGGATTCGGCGGAGAGGGGATGTGATGGAGCTGGACGCGGCGCGTGAGGCGGAACGGATCGGCGAGCAGGCGCGGCGGGCGTCCGAACGGGCGGCCGACGGGTTCGCCCGGATGGGCACCGTGAACGGCACGGCGGAGACGGGTGACGGTGCCGTCCGGGTGGTGGTCGCACCCGGAGGCCTGCTCACGGAGGTGCGGCTGACCCATGCCGCACTGCGGTCGGGCACCGACGCGCTCGCGCAGCAGATCGTGGCGCTGGCGCACACCGCGACCCGGCGGGCGGGCGACCGGATGTACCGGGTGCTCTCGCCCGTGCTCGGGCCCGCGGGCGACGCCACGCTGGCCTCGCTCGGTTACGAGCCGCTGCCCGAGGACGAGGACGACGAGGACGGCGGCTACTCCGTGCTGGGGAGAGGGTGACGACGTGACGATCGAGCACGTGCCGGTGGGCGGCGGCAGCACGAAGGACCTCATCGCGCAGGCACGCGCCCGCCAGGACGCCCTGGCATCGGTGGACGCGCTCATGGCCCAGGCCACGGGCACCGCGCACGACGTCGACGACACCATCGAGCTGACGGTGGACGCGCGCGGCAAGCTGCTGCGCCTGTGGCTCGCTCCGGCGGCGGCGAACTGGGGGCCGGACCGGCTGGGTTCCCTGCTGGTGGAGGTCGCGCAGGTGGCGATGAGGGAGGCCGTGCAGGCGAGCTACAACATGGTGGCGCTGCGGCTCGGCGAGGACATGACCTACCTCATCGAGCAGCTGTCCGGCATGCCCGCGCCCGCCCGCGATCCGCAGGCCGACACGGGCATCACCGTGGAGGAGTTCCAGAGGCGGCGTGAGGAGCGGCTCCGGGAGACCGAGCGGCGCACGAGCGGTGCCGCGTCTCGCAGCCGTGCCGGCGGCCCTGCCGACGACGCCGGCGAGGACGACGATCTCGACAGCTTCGACCCCGCCACACTGCGGTCGGACAGATAGGGACCCCCGGTGCTCGGTGCGCCGCGCAGCCTTGTATAGTCGTTGCATCAACAGAACACGGGGCTATGGCGCAGCTGGTAGCGCACCTCACTGGCAGTGAGGGGGTCAGGGGTTCGAGTCCCCTTAGCTCCACCCGAGAACGACGAACCCCGCCCGGAACGGCGGGGTTCTTTTTCGTGTCGGCACCTATTGTCGCGTCTGCCGCGCGGCGGCCAGCGTCAGCAGGACGCCCATGGCGAGCAGTGCCGTGGCGACGAGGGCGGTGGCGCTCATGCCACCGCCGACGGCTGCGCTGGCCTGCGACCCCAGGCTCGCGCCCACGAACAAGGTGAAGACGTACAGCGATGTCGCCGCGCCCGGTGCGCCACCGTGGTGGGCCATGATCGCCTCGACGGCACTGGGTGCCGCGGTCCCGATCGCGAGCACGAGCGCGAAGAGGACGAGGCCGTACCCGAGGAGAGTCTGGGCCGCGGGGATCGCGAGGACGGCGGTGAGGGCCGCGGCCACGGCGAGTGAGGTGGCGAGCCGGGTCGTCGGGGCCAGTCGTGCGAAGAGCGGCGCGACGAACGGGACCAGCACCATCGCGGGCAGGCTGCCGGCCCGCAACCACAGCAGGTCGTCGGGGTCGGCGAGGACACCGGAGAGTTCGACGGCGGTGTAGACGGCGACGAACGATCCCATGATCGTCAGCACGGCCGGCAGGAGGAGTGGGATCGGTCGCCGCCTCACCATCGCGAGCATGGCCGTCCACACAGGCGCGGCCGGGTGCTCCTGGGGTTCGTCGGGCAGCACGGTCCATGCGAGCAGTGCCGCCATGATCGCGAAGGCGATGCTGGACACGATGAACACCCGTCGCCAGCCGTCCTCGCCCAGCAGTGCCTGGGCACCCACCTGGCCGACGACGGAGGCCGCGAAGAACGAGCTCGTGAGCACGGTCAACGCCAGCGGTCGGTGCCGTGGGGTGATGCGGGTGCCGAGGTAGGTGAACGCGGCCGGCGCGAACGCGGCCGTGGTGAGCCCTTGCACGGCCCGTAGTGCGAGGCCGGTCTCGATGGTCGTGGCCAGCGGCACGAGGGCCGTGGTGACCACGGTGATCGACAGTCCGAGCACCATCACCCGGCGTGGGCCGTAGCGGTCGGTGGCCCAGCCCCACAGCAGGAATCCCGCCGAGTAGGCGAGCCCGAACACGGTCTGGGTCCAGGTGACGCTGTCGATGTCCGCCGTCCAGTCGTCGGCGAGCCGGTCGAACATCGGGATGACGACGTAGAACTGGCTGACCGCGAGGAGCGCGGCGAGGGAGGCCGCCACGAGGGTCGGCGCCGTTGGGGCGGAGGGGACGCCGACTCTGGACGACGTCGGCACGGTGGAGTCCGTCACGGTGACCTGACCTTCGACTCGAATCAATTCCAACCAGACAGTTGGAAGCCGGTGGTCGCGATGGTAGGGATCTCCGTGCTCAGTTGCAACCGAACAGTTGGAGTCGGGGTACGCTGACGTCATGGCGTGGAACACCGAGCGGACTCGGCAGGCATTGCTGGACGCGGCTGTGGAGGAGTTCTCGACCCGAGGTCTCGCCGGGGCGCGCGTCGACCGCATCGCCACCACGGCGGGGGTCAACAAGGAACGCATCTACCAGTACTTCGGTGGCAAGGAAGCGCTGTTCGACGCGGCGCTGCTCGCCGAGCTCGACCGGCTGGCCGACGCGGTGTCGCTCGACGCGACGGAGCCCGAGGCCCTCGCCGACTACACCGCCGAGGTGTTCGACTACTACCTCGACCGTCCGCACCTCGCGCGGCTGCTCTACTGGGAGGGCCTGGAGCGGGGCGACCGCGCCGTGCCGGGTGAGGCCGAGCGGCACCGCCGCTACCGCGACAAGGTTCGCGCCGTGTCCCGGGCGTTGGGTCGGGGTGGCGAGGGTGATCCCGACGACGTCGCGGACGCCGCTGCCCATCTGCTTCTCACGCTGATTGGCCTCGCGTCGAGCTGGCACGTGTTGCCGCAGCTCAACCGCATGATCCTCGACGACGTCGATCCGGTCGCACGTCGTGAGGCCGTCGTGGAACTGGTTCGGTCGATCGTGCCGGGTCTCAGCCGGGGCTGAGCGGCACACCTCCTGTAGTGACCAGTTTTGGTATTCTGGTCACTACAGGAGGTGTGGACATGCCGCGTCCGCGTGTGCCCGACCGACGAGGTCGCATTCTGAGTGCCGCTCGTGACCTCATGCTGGAGAAGGGCTGGCCCGCCACGACCGTCGCCGACATCGCCGCGCACGCCGGGATCGGCAAGGGCGCCGTGTACCTGGAGTTCCCGGACAAGGCGGCCATCCTGGCGGCGGTGCTGAACCGGAGCATGCGGCAGCTCACCGCCGACGTCCATCGCCGGGTGCGTGAGGCGCGGGAGCTCGTGGACCTGTCGGCCGTCTACCGGTTCGGCGTCGAGGCGCTGCTGGACGAGCCGGTGATGCGGGCGCTGTACCTGGGGGACACCGCGGTGCTGGGCGAGCACGTGGGGCAGGTGGTCGACCGCCGCTACGTGGAGCGCGCGGGCTGGCTCACCGACTACGTGCGCCGACTGCAGGACGCCGGGGTGCTCGACCCGGCCGTCCCCGGTGACGTGATCGTGCGCGTGCTCAGTGTCTTCACGCTGGGGCTCGTCCACGCTCCCGGGGTGCTCGGCGCGAGCGATCCCGAGGAGCTCACGGAGGCGGTCCGGCTGTTCGCCGACGTCGTGGGTCGCGGTTTGGCGACGGAATCCCGACCCGACGCCGAGGAGGCCCGCGCGGCGCAGGTCGAACTCCTCGACCGTCTCGACCACCAACTCGCACTGCTGGGGGACCCGTGACCGGAATCTTCGACACGCCCACCGACCTCACCGTGGCCGGCGGGCCCGTGCGCCTGTACCGGGGAGGCACTGTGGACGGCCCGCCGCTGCTTCTCCTGCACGGCGCGATGCTCGACACCGCCGCGGGCGTGTGGCGCCACGTCGCTCCGGCGTTGGAAGCCGACTATCACGTGCATCTCGTCGACCTGCCCCGGCACGGCGGGTCCCGGCCCTGGCACGGGACGCTGGACGACGTCTTCCTGCGCCGTTTCCTCGACGAGCTGCTCGACGCTCTCGGCCTGCCCCGCGTGGCGTTGCTCGGGTTGTCGATGGGTGGTGGACTCGCGGTCGGATACGCGCTCGACCACCCGGAACGGGTCAGCGCGCTCGTCGCCGTCGGTCCCGGTGGGATCGGTGCCCGGCGCCCGGCGCAGTTCCTCACCTGGCTGACGCTGCGCACGCCCGGCGTGCTGCGGCTGATCACCTGGTACCTGGCGCGATTCCCACGGTCGGTCCGGACGTCGATGCTCCACCACCTCGTGGCGGGCGCGAGCACCCCCGACGTCGACACCTTCGTCGAACTCGCCGTCGAGGAGGCCCGCGCCAAACACGAGCACGGGGAGCGGGCTCTGGACGACTGGCAGATCCACGCCTACGGGCCCTTCTCGATGCGGCTCGACCTGCTTCCCGAACTGCCCCGGTTGTCCGTGCCGACACTGTGGGTGCGCGGGGACCGTGACCCGCTGGTCGGGCACACCGAGCTGTCGGCCGCGGCCGCCGCGGCCCCGGGCTCGCGCCTCGTCACGATCCCGGACGCCGGGCACCTCGTCACCCACGACCGGCCCGCCGAGTTCGCGGAGCTGGCCCGCGACTTCCTCGCGTCCGCGCTCACGCCGCCCGGCGACGCCGCCGGGAGCTGAGCGAGAGCGACGTCGCGCACGCGGTGAGCGCTCGCCGCCGTCGTCGTGGTGTTCAGGCGTCGGTCAGGGTGGGCTGGTCCCGTTCGGCCTCCACGGCGTCCAGCGGGATCGGCTGGAACATCGGGGGCAGCTCCTCGGGCACCAGAGCCGTCGGTCCGTACAGCCAGTCGACGAACGAGTAGTCGTCGATCGCACGGTCGCGCAGGACGACGTTGCGCCGCAGCCGCGCGGTGCCGTCGAGGTGCCACAGTTCACCCCACGATCGGGCGGTGAGCACCACCCGGCGGCAGTGCTGGGTGCGCACCGCCTCGAACGCGCGCACGGCGGCATCCCAGTCCACCGTGTCCGTTGTGGACCGGCGTTGCCGCGTCACGTGCCGGGCGAGCACCCAGCCGTCCTCGATCGCCATGACCGCGCCCTGCGCGAGGTACTGCAGCGGCGGGTGGGCGGCGTCGCCCAGCAGCACCACCCGGCCGCGAACCCACCGGTCGATCGGGTCGCGGTCGAACATGCGCCATGACCGGTCGCGCCACATGAGCGGAATCCCGGCGCGCACGTCCTCGCAGGTGTCGTCGAACGCCTGATCCAGCTCGTCGGGGGTGCCCCAGTCCTCCTCGCCCGCGAGGGCCTTGGGCGACTCGAACACGGCGACCTGGTTCAGCATCTCGCCGCCGCGCAGGCCGTACTGCACGAAGTGGCAGCGTGGCCCGACGTGGACCGACACCTCGTCGAGGTTCACCTCGCGGGTGACGTCGGCGAGCGGGATCGCGCCGCGGTAGGCGACGTAGGCGGAGTTGACCAGGTCGTCGCCGGCCATCCACTGCCGGGCGACCGAGTGCAGGCCGTCGGCGGCGATGACCAGCTCCGCGTCCTCCACACGGCCGTCGGCGAGCGTCACCGACGCGCGGTCGTCCGCGGTGTCGTAGCCGGTGACGCGTTGGTGCGTGCGCAGGTCGACCCCGAGCTCCCGGCACGCCCGCAGCAACACGGCGTGCAGGTCGCTGCGGTGGATGACGAGGTAGGGGAAGCCGTAGCGCTCTTCGAGGTCCCGCAGGTCGAGCCGCGTGAGCTCGCTGCCGTCCACGGCGTCGCGCATGAGCATGGCCGACGGCAGCACCCCGAGGCTCTTCACCTCCTCCAGCAACCCGTACTCGTGCAGGATGCGGGTGCAGTTCGGGGCCACCTGCAGGCCCGCGCCGACCTCGCCGAACTCCGGTGCCTGCTCCAGGACCCTGACGCGAAGTCCCTCGCGGGCGAGCGCGTAGGCGGCGCTCAACCCACCGATGCCACCGCCGACGACGAGCACGTCGGGCGTCGCGTCGCCGTCCGCGACCGTGCTCGGCGCGGTGGGGCCGCTCGATTCAGTCATCGTCTCGTTCCTCCGTGCGTCGGGGCGCTCAGAGCCACGCCGCCAGCTGCGGTGCGGGCGAGCCGTCGGTGGCGGTCACGGTGTGCGGGCGACCGGTGAGGTAGGCCGTCACGTCGGCGAGGGACCCGCCGACCTCGACGGGCGTCCCGGTCCCGGGGAGGTGCCACCTCTCGCCGGCGTCGGTGGCGGTGAGTACCACCGCGACGTCCGGCTTGGCGCCGCGCTTGCCCACGACGTCGTCGGCCAGAGCCGTCAGGAAGTCGGCGGGCAGGTCCGCGAAACCGATGCCGGCATCCAGGTCGACCGCGTGCACGTACACCTCACGGGTCCGCATCCACGGCACCTCGGTGGCCGGGACCGTGCGGCCCTGGGCCGTCAGCACCTCGGTGCGCCACTGCCGCTCGTCGAGGTCGGCCATGGCGGCGGCCAGTCGCTCGGCCGACTCCCGCAGCCACGTGGTCAGCTCGGACGCGGAACGGCGCGCACCCGCCTCGATGTCGGCGGCGCGCTGCTCCGGCGAGGAGTACATGGGGGTGCGCTCGCCGGTGGCCGCCCAGTGCACCAGGTTGCCCAGCGCGTCGGCGTTCGCCGCGAGGTGGGCGACGAGGTGCTTGCGCGTCCAGCCGGGCAGGCCCGACGGCGCCGACAGCTCGGCTTCATCCCACCCGGCGGTGGCACTCAGCACCAGGTCGGTGCCGCGCGCCATCCACCGCCGGGCGTCGTCGACGGTCCGGCGCATCAGGCACCGCTTTCCGCGACGACGGTGTTGGTGAGCCGCCCGATGCCGTCGATCTCGGTCACCACCGTCTCGCCGCCGGTCAGGTACCGCTTGGGGT
This sequence comes from Saccharomonospora azurea NA-128, assembly GCF_000231055.2. Classification (GTDB taxonomy): domain Bacteria; phylum Actinomycetota; class Actinomycetes; order Mycobacteriales; family Pseudonocardiaceae; genus Saccharomonospora; species Saccharomonospora azurea. The sequence goes on from NZ_CM001466.1 coordinate 3,796,023, forward strand.
CACGCGCGTGACCGACCCCGCCCGGCGTGCCGGTGGCGATGATGTCGCCGGGGTTGAGCCGGACGACGGTGGAGACGTACTCGACCAGGTCGACCGGGTCGAAGAGGAGGTCGCCGGTGTTGTCCTGCTGCATGACCTCGCCGTCGACGCTCAGGCGCACGTCCAGGGTGGGACGCACACCGCCCGGCAGCTCGTCCGGCGTCACGAGGTGCGGCCCCACCGGCGTGGAGGAGTCCCACATCTTGCCCTGCAGCCACTCGCGCGTGCGGAACTGCCAGTCGCGGCACGTGACGTCGTTGAGCACGGTGAAGCCCGCGATCGCGGACTCGGCGTCGGCGCCGCGAGCGCGCCGCACTCCGCGGCCGACGACGACGGCGAGCTCGACCTCCCAGTCGAACGCCTCGGTCTCGCCGGGGCGCACGATGTCGTCGGTGGCGCCGATGAGGCTGTCGGCGAACTTGGCGAACAGGGTCGGGTGCTCCGGCAGGTCGCGACCCATTTCCTGGATGTGGTTCTTGTAGTTCAACCCGACGCAGACGACCTTCGACGGGCGCGGGACGACGGGCGCGAAGTCCGCGCCGTCCCGGGCGTAGGTCTTGGCGGTGGAGGCGTCGACGGCCGCGACCGCGTCGGCCCAGCCGTCCCGGGCGAGCAGTTCCCCGACGTCGGAGGCGCCGAGGTCGATCAACGTCTCGTCGTCGACCCGGACCGCGCGGGTCGTGCCGTCGACTCGGAGGGTGGCGAGCTTCATCGGGAGGTTCCTTCCCTGTGGTCGGTGGAGGTTCGGTTCAACTTCAGTGCTTCGAAGACCGGGGAGTCGCTGAACCGGAAGAGGTCCAGGGCGCCGGAGTCGGAGTCGTCGCCGCTCGCCTCGGAGCGCACGGACAGCGGTTGCCAGGACGGGACGACGAACAGGTCGCCGCGCGTCACCGACCAGGTCTTCTCGCCGACGGTCACGGTGCCCGCGCCGTCGAAGACCTGATACACCGACGAGCCCGTCTCGCGCACCGGCGCGGTCTCGGCGCCGCGGGCGATGCGGTGGAACTCGGTGCGCAGGGTCGGCAGGACGTCCCCACCGGTGGCGGGATCGACGTAGCGCACCGCGGCGTGGCCGGGCTCGACCGTGCCGCCGTGGCCCTCCTGCTCCATCGCCAACTGGTCACTCAGCGCGCGGTCGGTGAACTCCCACTTGTACGCCAGCAGCGGTGTGCCGGGGCCGACCTCGCCGACGGACAGCGGGCGCAGCCCGGGGTGTCCCCACAGGCGCTCGGACCGCGAGCGGTCCGGGGTGGTGCGTTCGGCGTCGGAGAGCTCCTCCCGGCCGAACTCGAAGAACTGCGACTCGGTGAGGTACTGGTACGGGATGTCCAGGCCGTCGATCCACGCCATCGGCTCCGTCGTGCCGTTGTGGTGAGCGTGCCAGTTCCAGCCCGCCTGCGGGAGGAAGTCGCCGCGGCGCATGGGGACCGGGTCCCCGCCGACGACGGTCCAGACACCGGATCCCTCGACGACGAACCGGAAGGCGTGCTGGGTGTGCCGGTGTTCGGGCGCGTCCTCACCGGGCATCAGGTACTGGATCGCCGCCCACAGGGTGGGGGTCGCGAAGGGCCGCCCGCCCAGCGCGGGGTTGGCCAGTGCGATGGCTCGGCGTTCACCGCCGCGACCGACGGGGACGAGATCCCCCGCCTGCGCGGCCAACGCCCGCAGGTTGTCCCAGCGCCACAGGTGCGGGACGGCGGAGGAGCGGGGGTGCGCCGGCATCAGATCGCCGATCTCGGTCCACAGCGGAACCAGCAGTTCGCGCTCGAAACCGCGGTAGAGCTCTTCGAGTTCCGGGGTCACGTCCGGTTGGCCCGGCGCGTCGACGGCGCGGAGCCGGACGGGCGACGTCGTTGTGCTCGCCACAGGTGTGCTCATGCCGTTAGCGTGGTCACTGACCTCCCAGCAGAACGCAAGATTCTGCTCTCCAGAACAGCGGAGCCGATCAGCTGTGGACGAGAGCCAGAAGAACCCGCCGCCGTACGCCATCCGAAGCGTGGACCACGCGCTGCGGCTCGCCGCCATGCTGCAGTTGGAGGGTGCGCTGACGGTCTCGGAAGCGGCGCAGCGCCTCGGCGTCGCGCGCTCCACCGCGCACCGGTTGCTCGCGATGCTCGTGTACCGCGACTTCGCGGTGAAGGACGACCAGCACGTCTACCGGGCGGGCCCGGTGCTGGAGCTCGCCGCCCACTCGCCGTCGCAGACCTCACGACTGCGCTCGGCCGCGTTGCCGCACCTGCGACACCTGGTGGAACGCGTCGGCGAGTCGGCCAACCTCGCCGTGCGCACCGGGGACACGACGCGGTTCATCGCCAGCGTCGAGAGCCACCGCGCGCTGCGGGTCAGCAGTCGCGAGGGCATGGTGTTCCCGGCACATCGCACCACCGCCGGGTTGTTGTTGCTCGCCGACCTCCCCGACGACGAACTCGACGAACTCTACGCGCCGGACCACTACGAGGGCAGGCCGGAGGAGCGGCCGGACCCGCGTGCGCTCCGTACGGACCTGGCCCGGGTCCGGCGCAACGGGTTCGCTCTCAACGACGGCCGGTCGGAGCGCGGCGTCGTGGCGCTCGGGGTGGGAGTCCGGGAGCCCGACGGCACGGTGGCCGCCGGGCTGTCCGTCTCGATGCCGAGCGTGCGCTACGAGCGCCACCGCCTCCCCGAGCTGGTGAACACCCTGCGGGCCGCCGCCCGGTCCGTGGAGGCGAGTCTGTGACCCGCGACCCCGAGTGAAAATGCGTTGCCGGCGAGTCAGCTCGGTCAGGCACGATCGTGGCATGTACGCCTCGCACCATCCCGCACCCGCTCTCCGTGCCCAGGAGACGCTGCCCACCCTGACCACCGACCGGTTGACCCTGCGCCCCGCGGCCGTTGCCGACCTCGACGCCATGCACGCCTACCTCTCCCGGCAGGACGTGTGCCGGTACCTGCTGCACGAGCCGTTGTCCCACGACGAGGTCAAGGCCAAGCTCGTCGCGTGCGAAGAGCGTGCGACGTTGGGCGAGAAGGGTGACTTCGTCCGGCTGGCGGTGGTACGCGACGAGGACGGCGCCGTGGTGGGGGACGTGATCCTCGACATCACCGCGCCCGAGGCCGCCACCGTCGAGATCGGCTGGGTGTTCTCCCCGGACGTGGCGGGCCGGGGTTACGCCACCGAGGCCGCCGTGGCGTTGCGCGACTACGCCTTCGAGACTCTGAACGCTCACCGGATCGTGGCGCAGCTGCATCCGGACAACACGGCGTCGGCGCGGTTGTGCGAGCGGCTCGGGATGCGGCACGAGGCGCTGCACCGCGCCGACCTGTGGATCAAGGGTCACTGGGAGGACACGAGCATCTACGCCGTACTTCGCCACGAGTGGGCGGAGTCCCTCACGCCAGCAGAGCCCGTTCCTGCTCGGGAGTGAGCCCGCCGAGCGGGCCCCCACTCGCGCGGTGGTCGGCCAGCGCCGCGTGCACGGTGTCGGCGAGCGGCCGGATCGCCAGCCCCGCGGCCCACGCCGTGCGCGCGTCGTGGGAAACCATCCCGTAGTGGGTCTCGGGCAGCCACATCGGCAGTGAACCGTCGCCCGCCCACGGGCGGACTCCTGCCCGGACGAGGACGTCCGGGGCGATCGGGACGAGCTTCGTGCCCGCCGGTGCGGTCGACGCGGCGATCTCCTGCAGGGTCTCGCCGAGGTCGGCCACGGGGCTCACCGCGTCGAAGGTGCCGGTGACGCCGTCCTCGGCGGCCGAGACGATCCACGCCGCGAGATCGCGCACGTCGACGTGCTGGAACGGGTGGCCCGGCGCGTCGGGGACCACGACGCGGCCTCCCCGCGCGAACCGGGCGGGCCAGTAGTGGAACCGTCGCATGTAGTCGCCCGGGCCGGTGATCTGTCCCGGACGGACGACGAACGCCCGCTCACCCACGGCGTCGCGCACGAGGTTCTCGCTGGCCACCTCGACGGCGCCGTAGAACTCCGGGGTCACCTCCGCCATGGTCCGCTCACCGGGGTCGGGGATCGGGTCGAGCAGTGGTGCGTCCGTGGTCTGGTGCGGGGTCGCGGTGTCGGCGTAGACGTTGATGCTCGACACGTAGGTCCAGTGTCGAGCGTGCGCTCCGAACGCCTGGAGTGCGTCGCGCACCCAGCCCGGCGTCATCGTGGCCACGTCGACGACGGCGTCGAACCGTTCGCCGCGCAGCGCGTCGAGGGCGTTCGGCTCCCCGCGGTCGAGCACGACCGGGCGTACGCCGTCGGGGAACGGACCGGACTTGCCTCGGGCGACGCAGGTGACGTCGTGTCCACGACGGACCGCGTCGACGGCCACGGTGCGGGACAGAAACGACGTGCCACCGAGAACGAGTGTGCGCATGACCACGACTTTCCACGACCGGGCCGGTCGGCGACAGGGCACATCGCTGCGGGCGAACACGGCGCCCGCGTTTCACAGCGTGCCGGACCGGGTACCGACGGTGGGGTGAAAGCCAGAGTGTCGACCGAGCCGCGCCGCCGTCACCGCCGTGGACACGCTTGAGGGCCTCGCGGACCCGATCCGGCGCGTCGGGGTTCGCATCGAGGGTGTGGTGCAGGGTGTGGGGTTCCGGCCGTTCGTCCACGCGTCGGCGCAGCGCTTCGGCCTGACCGGACACGTCGGCAACGACACGGCCGGCGTCGTGATCGAGGCCGAGGGACCTTGCGAGGCGGTCGCCGGATTCCTCACGTCGTTGCGGGCGGACGCGCCTCCGCTGGCCACGGTCGAGCAGGTCGACGTCGTGGAACTCGTCCCGGCGGGCGGACGTGGGTTCCGGATCGTCGACAGCGATACCTCGGGTCCACGGGGTCCACGGGGTCCACGGGGTCCACGGCGGACACTCGTGTCGGCCGACTCGGCCACGTGCGAGGCGTGCCTGGCCGAGCTGTTCGACCCGCGCGACCGGCGTTACCGCTATCCGTTCGTCAACTGCACCGACTGCGGACCCCGTTACACGATCGTGCGGGACGTGCCCTACGACCGGCCGAACACGACCATGGCCGGATTCCCGTTGTGCGGCGAGTGCGCGCGCGAGTACCACGATCCGGCGGACCGGCGTTTCCATGCGCAGCCGGTGTGCTGTCCCGACTGCGGGCCCCGGCTCCGGATCGTCGACCCCGCCGGGCGGTCGCTGGGGGCCGACCCGGTGTCCCGGGCCGTGGAGCTGTTGCGTGCGGGCGACGTCGTGGCCGTCAAGGGACTCGGCGGGTACCACCTCGCCACCGACGCGACGAGCGACTCCGCCACCGCGGCGCTGCGGTCGCGCAAACACCGGGAGGACAAGGCGTTCGCCGTCATGGTGGCGACCCTCGACGACGCCCGGCGACTGTGTGCTGTGGACGACTGCGCGGCGCGGGCGCTGGTGGATCGGCGCCGCCCGATCGTGCTGCTCGACCGACGCCACCCCGACGGCGTCGCGGACGCCGTGGCTCCGGGGAACCGCAGGCTCGGCGTCATGCTCCCGTACACGCCGCTGCACCACCTCCTGCTGCGGGAGCTCGCCGCGCCGATCGTCCTCACCAGCGGCAATGTCTCCGACGAGCCGATCGCGTACACCGACGACGACGCGCTCGCGCGGCTGGGCGGCATCGCCGACGCGTTCCTGGTGCACGACCGTCCGATCCACGTCCGGGCCGACGACTCCGTGGTGAGCCCGTGGCGCGGCGACGCCGTGCCCGTGCGGCGTTCCCGCGGCTACGCCCCCGAGCCGATCACCTGCTCCCGCGAGTTCCCACGGCCCGTCCTGGCCTGCGGGGCGGAACTGAAGAACACCGTGTGTCTCGCCTCGGGACGCCGGGCGGTGCTGTCGCACCACATCGGCGACCTGAAGAACGCCGAGACGCTCCGGTCGTTCACCGAGGCGATCGAGCACCTGTCGCGGCTCTTCGACATCGAACCCGCCGTCGTGGCCCACGACCTGCATCCCGACTACGCCTCCACGCGGTACGCGCTGGAACGGACCGGCCTCGACCCCGTCGGGGTGCAGCACCACCACGCGCACGTGGCGGCGTGCCTGGCCGACAACGGAGTCGACGGTGGCGACGGCGTCGGCGGGGCTGACGACCGCGCCATCGGGGTGGCCTTCGACGGCACCGGTTACGGGCTCGACGGCACGGTGTGGGGTGGGGAGTTCCTCCTCGCCACCTGCGCGGACTTCGAGCGCGTCGGCCACCTGGCGACGGTGCCGATGCCCGGCGGCGAGGCCGCGGTGCGCGAGCCGTGGCGCATGGCGGCCGCGTACCTGCGCGGCGCTACGGACGGCGTGGACGGCGTGGACGACCTCGCGGTCGCCCGACGGCAGGGCGCGCGGTGGGACCAGGTGCGGCGGCTGCTCGACTCGCGGCTGAGCATGCCGGTGACGTCGAGCGCGGGACGGCTGTTCGACGCCGTCGCGGCCGTGCTCGGCGTGCGCGACACCGTCACCTACGAGGGCCAGGCGGCGATCGAACTGGAACAGCGTGCCGATGTCGGGCACTCCGACGGCTACGAGGTCGGGATCGCCGACGACGGGGGAATGCTCGTCGTGGACGGTCCCGGCCTGGTGCGGGCGGTCCTGGACGACCACCGGCGGGGAACCGACCTCGCGCTCGTGGCGGCCCGGTTCCACAACGCCCTCGCCGCGGCGGTGGCCCGCACCTGCCGGGAGATCGCCGACCGCACCGGCGTGCGCCTCGTCGCGCTGTCCGGCGGCGTGTTCGCCAACCGGTTCCTGCTCACCCGCACGGTCGAGGCGCTGGAGGGCGACAATCTCACCGTGCTCACCCACTCCCGGGTTCCGTGCAACGACGGCGGGCTCAGCTTCGGGCAAGCCGTCGTGGCGGGTGCACGCGATCGAGCGATGCGCTGAGGAGGAGCCGTGGTGCTGACCGTGCTGTGCGCGGTGTCGGCCGCGCTGTGCAACGCGCTGGGGTCGGTGCTGCAGCGCCGGGGCGCCCGTGCCCAGCCCGACGAGGCGCGCATGTCGGTCCGGCTGCTCTGGAACCTCGCCCACAGCCCGTCGTGGCTCGGCGGCATCGGGTTCATGCTCGCCGGGCTCGGTTTCCAGGTCGCCGCGCTGTCGACCGGTCCGATCTCGCTCGTGCAACCGATCCTCGTCGCGGAACTCGGCTTCACGCTGGTGTTGACGGCGATCCTGCTCGGCGCCCGGCTCCACCCTCGCGAGTGGATCGCCGTGCTCGGCATGAACGGCGGCATCGCGCTGCTGCTCGTCGCCGCGCAACCAGGCGGCGGAGACCCGCGGCAGGTGACCGGGCCCGTGTGGGTCGCGGGCTGCGCGATCACGCTCGCGTGCGTGGGCGGGTTCGTGTGGCTTGCGTTCCGTTACCGCTACGCGCACCGAGCCGCCTATCTCGGCATCGCCGCCGGCCTGCTCTTCGGGTTCCTCGCCGTCCTGGTCGCCGGTGTGACCGGCGCCTTCCCGGCGGGCCTCGGCGGGGTGCTGTCGGCGTGGCAGACCTATGCCGTGCTGCTGGTCGGGCCGACGAGCTTCCTCCTGCTCCAGGTGACGTTGCGGGCGGGCAGCCTGGTGGCCTCGCAACCGGGACTGACCCTGGCCAACCCGGTCGTCGGCATCGGCTGGGGCGTCGTCGTCTTCGGCGAGCAGGTGCGAGGCGGCGCGTGGATCACGGCTCAGATCGCCGGGTTCGCGATCATCGCCGCCTGCACCCTGCTGCTCGCCCGCTCACCGTCGCTGCACGGCTCCGCCGGCGCTCACGAGGACGCCGACGGCACGGCGCGCGACGACACGGGCGACACCGAGGAGCGGGACGGCATCGAGGCCGGGGACGGCACCGGGGACGACACCGGTGCGCCCGAGCGCAGCCCGAGCTGGGACCGCAACCAGGAGAACCACTGATCCAGGCCCTCGCCCGAGACGGCCGAGGTCACGAGCAGCTCGGCGGACGGGTTGATCCGCCGCAGGTGCCGCGCGAAGTGGTCGACCTCGAACGTCAGGTGGGGGATCAGGTCCGACTTGGTGAGCACCACGAGGTCGGCCGCACGGAACATGTGCGGATACTTCAGCGGCTTGTCCTCGCCCTCCGTCGTCGACGCCAGCACCACGCGGCGTCGCTCACCGAGGTCGAACAGGGCCGGGCACACCAGGTTGCCCACGTTCTCCACCACGACGAGCGACCGGCGGGGCGGGTCGAGTTCCCGGAGCGCCCGCGCCAGCATGTCGGCGTCGAGGTGACAGCCCGAGCCCGTGTTGATCTGCACGACGCGGCAGCCGACGGCGCGCAGCCGGTCGGCGTCGAGCGAGCCGGCCTGGTCGCCCTCCACGGCACCGACGAACACGTCGACGGTGAGTTCCCGCACCGTGCTCTCCAGCAGGGTCGTCTTGCCCGATCCCGGCGCGCTCATCAGGTTGACGGCGAAGCACTCCCGTGAGGCGAGCCAGGCGCGGTTGTCCTCGGCGATCTCGTCGTTCTTCGCGAGCACGTCGCGCTCGACGGCCACGGTGTCGCGGTGGCCCGTACCGGGGTGCTCGTCGGCGCCCCTGGACACCGTCTCGTTCGACACCTCGTCACACCCGCATGTCCCGCACATCGCGTGTCACCTCCACGTCGCGTATCCGAAGTTGTTGTCCCGATCTCACGTGTACGTCCATCGACCCGCACGGACAGGTGTCGAGGAACGACGACAGTTCCGTCTCCGCGTCGCACCGCGGGCACCAACCCGTGCCCGGCACGGTCTCGATCACCAGCTCCGCGCCCTCCACCGGTGTGCCGCGGGTGACGGCGTCGAAGCAGAACCGCACGGCGTCGACCTCGACGCCCGACAGGGCGCCGACCTCCAGCCGCACCGACAGCACGCGCGCACCACCGGTGTGGTCCACGACCGCGTCCACGACACTCTGCGTGATCGACAGCTCGTGCATGGTCAGCAGATGCGCGGCAGCGGGTCACCGACGAGGAGGTCGGCGATCCGCGTGCCACCGAAGGCGGTGTTGAGCAGCACGGTGCCCGCCGGGTCGGGGCCGACCCTGCCGATGACGGCGGCCTCGGCGCCCTGCGGATGACCTTGGAGCGCGGCCAGCGCCTCGTCGGCGTACGCGCCGTCGACGACCGCGACGAACCGGCCCTCGCAGGCGACGTAGAGCGGGTCGATACCCAGCAGCTCGCACGCACCGCGGACCTCGTCACGCACCGGTACGGCGTCCTCGTTCACGACCACGGACACGTCGGCCGCCCGGGCGATCTCGTTCAGCACGGTCGCAACCCCGCCCCGAGTCGCGTCCCGCATGGCCCGCACCCCGGGCACGGCGAGCAGCCGGGCACACAGGTCGGCCAGCGGCGCGGTGTCGGAGACGAGGTCGGCCTCCAGCTCCAGTTCGCCGCGGGCCAGCATCACGGTGACGCCGTGTTCGCCCACCGGACCCGAGACGACGATCGCGTCGCCGGGCCGCGCGGTGTGGATGCCCAGAGCACGATCCGTGGGCAGCAGTCCGATTCCCGTCGTGTTGACGTAGCAGCCGTCTCCGCTGCCCCGGCCGACGACCTTCGTGTCGCCGGTCACGAGTGCCACGCCCACGGCCTCGGCGCACTCCCGCATCGAGGCCACGATGCGCCGCAGGTCCTCGATCGGGAAGCCTTCCTCCAGGATGAACCCGCACGACAGGTACGCCGGGATCGCACCGGCCACGGCGAGGTCGTTGACGGTGCCGTTGACGGCGAGGTCGCCGATGTTGCCGCCGGGGAAGAACAGCGGCGACACGACGTACGAGTCGGTGGTCATGGCCAACCGGGTCCCGTCGAGCACGAGGTCGGCGGCGTCACCCAGCGGTTCGAGCAGCGCGTTGCGGAACGCCTCGACGAACACCGCCTCGATCAGCGTCTGGGTCGCCTTGCCGCCCGCGCCGTGTGCGGCTGTGATGCGTTCCTCCCGCACTCGCGGCTTGCGGCGCCGCGCCCGCTCGATGCGTTCCAGGACGTCGTCCTCGGTGCGCGCGCGGCTCATACGGTGCTCGCCTCCTTCACGCGCTGCCGGGTGAACCGGCCGAAGTTGTAGTAGGCGGCGCACGCGCCCTCCGGCGACACCATGCAGGTGCCGATGGGCGTCTCCGGGGTGCACGCGGTGCCGAAGACCTTGCACTCCCACGGCTTCAGCACGCCCTTGAGCACCTCGCCGCACTGGCACGACTTCGGGTCGGCGACCCGCACCCCGGGCAGGGTGAAGCGCCGCTCGGCGTCGAAGTGCGCGTACTCGTCGCGCAGTTGCAGCGCGGAGTGCGAGATGAAGCCCAGGCCGCGCCACTCGAAGTAGGGCCGCAGTCGCATCGTGCGGGCGATGGCGTCGAGCGCCACGGGATTGCCCTGCCACGGCACCACGCGGGCGTACTGGTTCTCCACCTCGCACCGGCCCTCCCGCAGCTGCCGGAGCAGGTAGTGCACCGACTGCAGGATGTCGAGCGGCTCGAACCCGGCCACCACCAGCGGTTTGCCGTAGTCGCGGGGGATGAACTCGTACGGGCGGCAGCCGATCACCGTGGAGACGTGGCCCGGCCCGAGGAAGCCGTCGAGCCGCAGGTCGGGGGAGTCCAGGATCGCCTTGATGCCGGGAATGATCGTGACGTGGTTGCAGAACACCGAGAAGTTCTCGATGCCCTCCCGCTCGGCGCGCAGCAACGTCATGGCGGTGGACGGCGCGGTGGTCTCGAAGCCGATCGCCATGAACACCACCTGCTTGTCGGGGTTCTGCTTGGCGATGCGCAGCGAGTCCAGCGGCGAGTACACCATGCGGATGTCGGTGCCCTCGGAGTTGGAGTCGAAGAACGTGCCGTTCGACCCCGGCACCCGCATCATGTCCCCGAACGACGTCATGATGACGTCGGGCAGGCTCGCGATGTGGATGGCGTCGTCGACGCGACCCATCGGGATCACGCACACCGGGCAGCCGGGCCCGTGCACGAGCGACACCTGCTCCGGCAGGTAGTCGGCGATCCCGTGCTTGTAGATGGTGTGGGTGTGCCCGCCGCACACCTCCATGAACTTGTACTCGCGGCCCGGTTCGCACAGCCCGGCGATCCTCGTCGCCAGGGCCCGGGCCGTGTCGGAGTCGCGGTACTCGTCGACAAAGCGCATCGTCGCCGCCTTCACTCGATCATCGATTGGCTCAGTGCGTCCATCTCGTCGGTGTAGGCACTGCCGAGCTCCTCCAGGTACCGCAGCACGGCCGCGGCCTCCTGTTCGTCGATCTTGGACAGTGCGAACCCGACGTGGATGAGGACCCAGTCACCCGGAACGGGCGGGTCGTCGGTGAGCAGGCCGATGTTGATCGCCCTGCGGACGCCGCTGACGTGGACCCTCGCGAGATCGGGTCGGTCCGGCAGGATCTCGACGATCTCACCGGGAATGCCGAGACACATCGACGCCACCCCTTTCCAGTGCGTCGCTGACGAGTTCCCGTACGCGCCGCGCCGCCTCGTCCACGGCCGCGGCCACCGGTTCGCTCAACCCCATGCCCTCCTCGAGGGTGAGTGGTTCGCAGCCCACGACGTAGATCCGGCCCGGCGTTCCCCCGAGCCTGCGCAGCAGGGCGAGCACGGCCGCCGGGTGCATGCCGTGGGCGTCGAGCACCGGCCCCTCGTCGCTGTGTGCGGCGCCGGGAACCGAGGTCGCGGGGTCGGCGTCGAGCACGTAGACCGTGCCCGGGGCCTCGCCCCGCTTCATGGCGTCGACGAAGATCGTGGTCTCGTACGCGCCGTCGAGCAGCTCGTACGCCAGGTGCACGCCCCGGATGCCGTAGTCGGCGACGACGGCCTCGGGCGGCAGGTCGCGGGTGGACAGACGCGAGACCACCTCGACCCCGAATCCGTCGTCGCCGTGGAACACGTTGCCGATGCCGGCGATGAGCACCCTGCTCGTCACGGCCGCACCTCCCCGCGATAGGGCTCGACCTCGGCGGTGGTGAAGTAGCGGAACCGGCCCTGCGCGAGCTGCCATTCCTCGGCCGGGTCTCCGTCCACGGTCACCGCGAGGAAGCAGGTGCCGTCGACGTCCTCCAGCACACTGCGCACGGTGGCCACGCGGCCGTCGACGAACATGTCCTGGGCGTCCGTGATGCGGCGGTTGCTGTTGTGCGGGCGCAGCACCACCTTGCTGCCCGTGCCGATCTCCGTGTCGCCCACGCGCACGACGCGGACCCGGCCGTGCATCGACTGCCGTGGCTGGTGGGGGAGGTTCTCGACGCGGTCGACGATGCGGCGGGCGCGTTCGTCGGTGGCGCGGGCCTCGCGCTTCTCCTCGTCGGTCATGGTGAGCGTGCGCAGGGTCAGCATCTCGTCGATCTCGCACGCGTCGAAGAAGTCGCCGGTGCTCGCCGGATCGACCTTCGGGTGGTCGTACAGGATGATCGGCGACGACAGCATCACGTCGTCGCTGCCGACCGGCCCCATCAGCACCGGCCAGGTGTGCTCGTTGACGCAGCCCTTCGCGTACTCCGTCGCCCAGTCGGGCGGGTCGAACAGCGACAGGAACCGGCCGCCCCGCAGGGTGAGCATGGTGTGGGCCGCGATGAGCGAGTGCCGCAGTGCCTCGTCGCGCGTGTGGTGCGTGCAGTCGACGGTCGCCGTGTTGGCCACCGTGACGTGCAGGCGCACCAGGCCCGGGAGACGTTCGGCGCGGCACCGCAGCTCGGCCATCAGGGGCTGCTTGCGGCGCACCACCCGACCGCCGTCCACCGCGGTGATCGACTCACCGCCGCGCACGACCACCGGCAGGTACTGTTCGGACTCCAGCAGGCGGCGAACCGGCACCGTGACCTCGTGCTCGAACTCCACCGCTTCGTCCCAGGGCAGGATCTCGTCCTCGCCGACGATCAGCGCGTCGACCTCCCGGTACCCGCCGGGGACGTCGTCCCGCTCGATCTCCACGGTGCGCCGCTGGGCCTGGAGGAACCGGACCCGGATGTGCAGCTCCGCGTCGAGCTCCACCTCGGCGAGGCACTCGGTCCGGCACGCGGTGTGCTCGCCCGTGCCCGTCGCCGCGTACGACGGCGGCACCAGCACCCCGAACTGCCAGCGGACGTGGTTCTTCTGCGCGCTCGCCCGGTACGGGTAGAGGACGTAGCCCTCGTAGAGCACGGCGTCCGCGACCGCCTTGACCCCTTCCAGCGCTGCTCCGTCGGTCATCGCGCACCGTCCGCCGCGAGTTCGGCGAGCACGTGGTAGATCGTCGTCTGGGCTTCCTGCACGCGGTGCACGGACGCCGACGGCACCTCGAAGAGGAAGTCGATCGAGTCGAGTTCGGCCATCCGGCCTCCGCCGCCGCCCGTGATGCCGACCGTGAGCATCCCGATCCGGTGGGCCTCGTCGAACGCGGCGAGCAGGTTCGTCGAGTTGCCGCTGGTGGACAGGCCCACGGCCAGATCGCCGGGGCGGCCGAACGCGGCCAGCTGCCGGGAGAACACCAGGTCGAAGCCCACGTCGTTGCTCAACGCCGTGACCACGGCCGCCTCGGCGGTGAGGGCGAACGCCGGCAGGGGCGGAGTCCCCGGCGGCGGGTCGAGGAACTGGGTCGTGAGGTCGGCGGCGTCGGTGGAACTGCCGCCGTTGCCGAAGGCGAACAACCGCCCGCCGCGGCCGAACCGCTCGGCCATCGCCGCGCCGCAGGCAGCGAGCTTCTCACCCTGCTCGCGGTGCACCCGCCGACGCAGTTCCATGATCTCCCGCGCCTTGTCCTCGGTCGAGCGGCGCACCTCGGCGAGCACGGCGTCGACGGACGTCGTCCCGTCGTCGGCGGTGTCGTAGAGGAACGGGTACAGCGAGCTCATCGCATCGGTCATCGGGGCACTCCGATCGCTTCTTTGGCGTGCACCAGCAGGGCGGCGCCCGGGCGCAGGCACGCGGGGTCCACGAGCGCGACGCTGACCTCCTCGTGGCCCGCCCCCGTGTCCACGAGGGCGAGGTCGTCGCCGAGCAGCCGCAGCAGGCGCACCACGACGGCGGTGTCGGAGCAGGTCACGCAGACCTCGTCGGTGCAGGCGAGCTGGTCGTCTCCGGTCATGACGCGGCCTTTCGCGTCAGCACACCCGGGTGTTCGAGGAACACGTGCACCAGCTCCCACAGGACGTGGTACATCGTCACGTGCACCTCCTTGACGACCCGGGGATCGTGGGAGTCGGCGCGCAGCACGTGGTCGACCGCCTCGCTTTCGGCCACCGCGCCGCCGTCGCCGCCCACCAGCGCGACGGTGAGCATGCCGAGCTCACGCGCCTGCTCGAAGCCCCGCACCACGTTGGCGCAGTCGCCGTCCACGGACAGCCCGAGCGCGATGTCGTCGGCCCCGGCGAGGTGCCGCAGCTGGTGGGCGAACACCTCGTCGAACCCCACCCGCGCGGCGATCCCGGTCATGGTCGCGATGTCGGCGGTCAACGACAGCGCGGGCAGCGCGCGCTTGCCCACGATCACGGGATGCACGAACTCCACGGAGATGTGCTGCGCATCGGTCGAGCCGCCGCCGTTGCCGAACACGACGAGCGTGCCGCCGCGATGGAACCGCGCGGCCATCGCGTGGCAGGCGCGAGCCACCGGCTCGGCTTCGGTCAACAACGTGTCCAGCGGGTCCCTGCGGCGCTCCAGCGCCTCGTCGACGCGGACGGCGAGGGGATGACGGTCGGTCAATGGTCGTCCCGACTTTCGCTTTCGATCACTGTGGACGGTCCGAGCGGGCTGCTTCCCGGACCGGGGGATGACCTGACGTTACGATTCGCGCACAGGCAGCACAAATCGATGTTCCACGCCTGAATGTCTTGCTGTGCAAGGCAAAACTCGTCTTGCTACCCCACTTCGGAACGTCCCAAACCTGTCCACTCCGGACGGGAGACGAGCCGTGCGATCTCGGCTCCTCGCGCGCACTGTGGACCCATGACCACACAGGCCAGCGCCACCGGCGTCGACGAGGTGCACATCCTGTGGACCTCGGAGGGTATGAGCTGCGACGGCGACACCGTGTCCGTCACCGCCGCGTCACTGCCGAGCATCGAGGACGTGGTGCTCCAGGCCGTGCCCGGCATCCCCAAGGTGCACCTGCACAACAAGGTGCTCGCCTACGAGACCGGCGACGACTTCCTCCAACCGTTCTTCCAGGCCGCGAACGACGAGCTCGACGCGCCGTTCATCCTCGTCGTGGAGGGGTCCATCCCCAACGAGAACATCCACGCCGAGGACGGCTTCTGGACCGCGATGGGCAACGACCCGGAGACCGGGCAGCCCAAGACACTCAACCGGTGGCTCGACGAACTCGCCCCGAAAGCGTGGGCCGTCGTCGCGATCGGGACCTGCGCCACCTACGGCGGCATTCACGCGATGGCGGGAAACCCGACCGGCTGCATGGGGCTCGTCGACTACCTCGGTGAGGACTTCCGGTCGGCCGGTGGTCTCCCGGTGATCAACGTTCCGGGCTGCCCGGTGCAGCCGGACAACTTCATGGAGACCCTGCTCTGGGTGCTCCACCAGGCGGCGGGCCTCGCGCCGACCATCCCGTTGGACGACCAGCTGCGCCCGCAGTGGCTGTTCGGCAAGACCGTGCACGAGGGCTGCGATCGCGCGGCCTACTACGAGCAGGCCGACTTCGCCCACGACTACAACTCGCCGAAGTGCCAGGTCAAGATCGGCTGTTGGGGCCCGGTCGTCAACTGCAACGTCACCAAGCGCGGCTGGATGGACGGCGTCGGCGGCTGCCCGAACGTCGGCGGCGTGTGCATCGGCTGCACCATGCCCGGCTTCCCCGACAAGTTCATGCCCTTCATGGACGAACCACCCGGCGGCTCGCTGTCCTCGGCGATGCTGCGCGTGTACGGCCCGCTCGTGCGCACCCTGCGCAGCATCACGAACAAGAGCGCGAACACCGAGCCGAAGTGGCGCCATCCCGGCGACAAGCTCACCACCGGCTACCAGCCCCGTTACCCCCGAGCCTGACCACCCGCCAGCAGGAGCGACTCACCCATGTCCCAGACACAGCGCGAGGTCCACACCACGACACAGCGGGAGCTGGTCGAGGTCAACTTCGATCCGATCACGCGGATCATCGGCAACCTCGGCATCTACACGAAGGTGGACTTCACCAACAACGAGGTGGTCGAGTGCCGCAGCACCTCGTCGCTGTTCCGCGGCTACAGCGTGTTCATGAAGGGCAAGGACCCTCGCGACTCGCACTTCATCACCAGCCGCATCTGCGGCATCTGCGGTGACAACCACGCCGTGTGCTCGATCTACGCCCAGAACATGGCATACGGCGTCAAACCGCCACCGCTGGCCGACCTCATCATCAACCTCGGCGAGGCGGCCGAGTTCATGTTCGACCACACGATCTTCCAGGACAACATGGTCTTCGTCGACTTCTGCGAACGCATGGTCGCCGAGACCAACCCGGGCCTGCTCAAGCGGGCTGAGACGACCGAGGCGCCCCGGGGCGCGGTGCACGGCTACCGGAGCATCGCCGACATCATGCGGGCGTTCAACCCGTTCGAGGGCGAGGTCTACAAGCGCGCCCTGGAGATCAGCCGCATCACCCGCGAGATGTGCTGCCTCATGGAAGGCCGGCACGTGCACCCGTCGACGCTGTACCCCGGCGGGGTGGGGACCGTGGCGACGCCGCAGGTGTTCACCGACTACCTGTCGCGTCTGCTGCGCTGCCTCGACTTCGTCAAGCACGCGGTGGCCATGAACGACGACGTGTTCGACTTCTTCTACGACGCGTTGCCGGGCTACGAGGAGGTCGGTCGCCGGCGGATCATGCTCGGCTGCTGGGGCTGCTTCCAGGACCCGTACTCGGTGGACTACCGCTACGAGAACATGGCGAGCTGGGGGCGCGACATGTACGTCTCGCCCGGCATCGTGGTGGACGGCGAGCTGCTCACCAACAACCTTGTCGACATCAACCTCGGCATGCGCATCCTGCTCGGCAGCTCCTACTACGACGACTGGGCGAACGAACAGACCTTCGTGACGCGGGACCCGCTCGGCAACCCCGTCGACCAGCGGCATCCCTGGAACCAGACCACGCTGCCCGTGCCGCAGGCCCGCGACCTGGAGAACGGCAACTACAGCTGGGTGATGAGCCCCCGCTGGTTCGACCCGGCGAGTCAGGAACACCTGGCCCTCGACACCGGCGGCGGCCCGCTCGCGAGGCTGTGGTCGACGGCGTTGAACGGCCTGGTGGACACGCCCTACGTGAAGGCCACCGGCGGTGCCGTGCGCATCGACCTGCCCGCCACCCCGCAGACCTCCGAGCTGCGCCTGGAGTGGCGGCCCCCGAAGTACGCCAACACGCTCGAACGCAACCGGGCGCGCATGTACTTCGTCGCCTACGCCGCGGGCATGGCGCTGCACTTCGTCGAGCGGGCACTGCAGGAGGTTCGCTCCGGCAACACGAAGGTGTTCGAGAACTTCGACGTGCCCGACGAGGCCATTGGCGTCGGATTCCACGAGGCCGTGCGCGGCGTGCTGTCGCACCACATGGTGATCAAGGACGGCAAGATCGCCAACTACCACCCCTACCCGCCGACACCGTGGAACGCGAGCCCGCGCGACGTCCACGGCACCCCGGGGCCCTACGAGGACGCGGTGCAGGGCACCCCGATCTTCGAGGAGAACGGCCGGGAGAACTTCAAGGGCATCGACATCATGCGCACGGTGCGCAGCTTCGACCCCTGCCTGCCGTGCGGCGTGCACATGTACCTCGGCGAGGGGCAGGTCCTCAAGAAGGTCGCCTCGCCCACCTTCGGCGCCGCGCACCCGGGGCAGTGACCGCCGATGACCGCGACGTGGGACATCGAGCGGGTGCGCCGCGCGCTCACGGAGCTCGACGCGGGCCTGGCCGAGCTGGAAGCTCGGGACGACACAGGCGCACTGGACGTGGTGCGCGCGCTCGTCGACGTGTACGGCGAGGCGTTGAACCGCACCCTCGCTCTCGCCGCCGACACCGCACCGACGTTGCCCGACGCCCTGGCCGGTGACGAGCTCGTCGGGCACCTCCTCCTCGTGCACGACCTGCACCCGCACGACCCCGAGACGCGCATCCGGCGCGCGCTCGCCGACCTGGCGCCTCACCTCGTCGCGGAGCTCACCGACTACACCGACGGCACGGCCACGGTGTCGATCGACGGCGCCGCGCGGGGCGGGAACGCCCAGGAGAGCGCCGAGACCGTGCAGGGCACCGTGTACGCCGTCGCCCCCGAGGTGGCGGACGTGGTGGTGCGGCACCGGAGCGAACCCGCGTTCGTTCCGCTCACGGCGGTGCGGGCGCGATGAGCACGGCGACGAACAGGACACTGCCGACCGACCGGCTGCGGGCGCTGGCCCGGGCCGCCGCGTCGGGGGAGGAACCCCGCCCGCCCTCGCACCGCTGCGAGCTGTGCAGCGAGGTCCTGCCCGACGTGCACCGGCACCTCGTGGAACTGCCCGCCCGGGAGCTGGCGTGCGCCTGCCGGGCGTGCGCGTTGCTCTTCGACCGCGCGACCGTGGCGGGCCGCACGGGCGGCGACCGCTACCGGGCGGTGCCGGAACTGCGACAACGGCTCGGGCCGGACCCGCTGGACGACGTCGCGTGGTCCGCACTCGGTGTCCCCGTGCGGCTGGCGTTCTTCGTCCGCCACGAGGGTGACGCGCCGCTCGGCGAGGTGACCGCGTACTACCCGAGCCCGCTCGGCGTGGTGGGCACCGCGGTGGAACCCGAGGCGTGGGAGCGCCTCGCGCGGCAGCAGCCCGCGGTGGAGCGCCTCCACCCCGAGGTGACGGCACTGCTCGTGCACCGCGACGCGCGGGAACACTGGCTCGTCGGCATCGACGAGTGCTATCGGCTCACCGCGCGGGTACGTCACAGCTGGACCGGAATGACAGGAGGTGACGAGGTATGGCACGAGATCGATCGTTTCTTCGCCGAGTTACGGGGCGACGCCGCTCCAGCCTGAGGCTCGGCAAGCCCGACGTGAGGGTCGACCTGCCCTCACACACGCGTGGCGTGAAGCAGGGCAACAGCAAGGGCAACTACGCCAAACAGCCCGGCCACCTGCCGAACGGGCGCTCGACCGCCGCGCGGTCCACCGGCATCCGCGCCGGCGCGCGCGATCCCATCCTGCCCGGCATGCCGAACCTGTCGCCGCCATGACGGACACGACGCTGTCGACACCCGTGCTGTCGTGGGCGGTCACCGGGGTGGACGTCGCACCGGTGGAGGCGGTGCCCGCGCTGCGGCTCCGCCTTCGGGTGAGTTGCGACCGGCCCGTGCGGTCGCTGACGCTCGCGGTGTCCGTCCGCATCGCGGCGGCCCTGCGCGACTACACCGCCGAGGAACGCACCCGGCTCCGCGGCGTCTTCGGCATGCCGGAGCAGTGGGCGGCCAGCGTGGGCGAACTGGTGTGGGCGCGGCCCGTGCTGCACGTGGCCGGCTTCACCGGACACACCGACGTGGACGTGCCCGTGCCGTGCGGGCAGGACGTGGAGCTGGCGTCGGTGAGCTACCTCTCCGCGCTGTCGGACGGCGACGTGCCGCTGCGGTTGCACTTCAGCGGCACGGTGTTCCACGACAGCGGTGGTGGGCTCGCCGTGACGCGGCTGCCCTGGGACAGCGAGGTGAAGTACCGGTTACCGCTCGCGTGCTGGCAGGAGGTGCGCCGGACGTACTTCGGCCGGCACCGGTGGCTGCGCGTCGAGGAGGCGGTGTACGAGCGGCTGCACGACTACCGCGTGCGCCACGCGTACGGCTCGCCGCAGGAAGCGATCGAAGCGCTGTTGGAACAGGCCGGGAGGACGTGATGGTGGTCGACGTGGTGAGGAAGCGGCGGCAGGCGGGCCCTCGGGTGGGTTCCCTCGTGCTGCGGGTGGCGGCGGGCCTGGCCGGCGCCGTCGTGCTGGGCGTGCTGGCGCGGGAGGCCCCCGCCCTGGTGCGTTACGCCAAGACCAGGGCGATGTAAGCCCCTGACACCGTGTCCGCGCCCTGCGTACGGATGTTTGCCCCTCCCGTACGGATGTTCGCAGTTCCCGTACGGCGTCCGACGACCGAGCCCGCCGACGTGCGTACGAGAACTGCGGAGACGCGTGTGTGCGCTGCGGACACGCGTGCGAGAACTGCGGACACGCGTGCGTGACTCGCGGACACGGTGTTCGGGGCGTCAGGGTTTGCGGGCGACGCAGAGCACCGACTGGCCGAACGGGACGGGGAGCGTCTTCTCGATGGCCCTGGTGACCGGCACCACGAAGCGGTCGTAGATCGAGACCAGCCGCGGGTTGGGCGCCGTGGTGCCGCCCTTGCGCACGGCGGCCCACCACGCGAAGGCGCCGAGGAAGTTCACCGGCTTGGAGGTCTCCACGACGAGACCGGCTTCCCGCGCGGTGGCGGCGACGGTCGTGGGCGTGTACCGGCGGAAGTGGCCGACCTTGCGGTCGAACTCGCCGTACAGCTGCTGATAACCGGGCACGAACAGCACGATGTTGCCGCGCGGGGTCAGCGACTCCGCGAGCTGGCGCAGGGCCCCGATGTCGTCCTCGATGTGTTCGAGCACGTTGATCGCCACCAGCGTCTCCACCGGCTGGGCCAGTGTGGTGCCGCCGTCGATGTCGAACTGCTGGACCTCGACCTCGGAGCGGTCGTGGAAGCGTTCTTTCAGCTTCCGCACCGCGCCGGAGTCGACGTCGGTGACGACGTAGCGGTCGAAGCCGGTGAAGCCGGACGCGAACTCGCCCAGCCCCGCACCCACCTCCAGGACGGTGCGCCCGCAGTGCGGGCGGATGAGTTCGCGCTGGTACTCCAGGTACCGCGGCTTTCCGCTGTCGGTCTCCAGATCGCGGCCCGTCGCGGCCTGGAAGGCCGACGTCGTCTCGTCCGGCACCGAGTCGCCGAGTCGCGGGGTGCCGTCGCTGTGGGGGCTGTCGTCAGGGTGACTGCGGGACTGTTCTGTCGGCACGTGCCCTCCCGTGCTCCGGTCGAGTTTGTCCGTTATCCGGCTGTGTCCCGACCGTAATGTACTAGGGCCGTACCGTGGTCACACCACGCGGTGGCGGGTCGAGCCCGGCCGCCCGCGGGGAAGGACCACAAAAAAGCAGACACGCCCCAGCCCGAAGGCGGGGGCGTGTCTGGAGGAGAAAACGTCGGTACGCATGCGTCGCCTCTCGGCGAAAAGGCGCGACGCGGCTCCAGCCGAACGGTATTCCGCGAAGGCATATGTGTTGGGGCCCGGGGACTGCCAATGCGTACCGACATCCGGTTCAACACGGGGCGCCGTACCGTTGTTCCACGTGTGGGATGACGTGACTCACAGCGTCACGCCGCTTCGGGCGGGCTGTTCCGGACTCGGTCGTCCCGGCGCTCCCGCCGGACGAGATCGCGCCGTTCGTGTTCGGTGAGCCCGCCGAAAATGCCGTGGTCCAGGCCGTTGTCCAGCGCGTAGCTCAGGCACTCGGCGCGAACGGGGCACCGTGCGCACACCGCTTTCGCCCGGGCGGTCTGCTGGGCGCCCGGCCCCATGTTCGATACGGGGAAGAACAGTTCGGGATCTTCGTCGCGGCAGGCGGCACTGTGCCACCATTCCTCATTCGCCATCGGTGCGCCGCCTCCTTTCGTAGATGGTTGCTCTCGTCGGCAAACCGGTGGAGACAACGCGCCGCTTCGGGCGGGCTATTCCGGACGCGGTCTCCGTGGTACAGGAATGCGATCCAGGTCATGTGCGACCACGATGTCGCCGTCGAACTCCTGTGCCGCTTGGTCGTGAAATCGGGTCATCGTCGAATAGCGTTGCGAGAAGTGCGTCAGCACGAGTGTGCGGACGCCGCTTTCCCGCGCGACGCGCGCCGCCTGACGCGCTGTCAGATGTCCGTACCGGTGCGCCAGCTCCGCCTCCTCGTCGAGGAACGTGGCTTCGATCACGAGTAGGTCGGCGTCCTGGGCGAGTGCGAACACGTTGTCGCACAACCGTGTGTCCATCACGAACGCGAACCGCTGTCCGGTGCGGAGGACGCTCACGTCCTCGACGGCCACGGTGCGTCCGCCCACGGTGATCGACCCCGACCGCAGCAGCGCACCGACGTCCGGGCCGTGGATCCCGTGGCATCGCAGCAGGCGCGGCACCATGGTGCGCCGGTCGGGTTCGACGAGCCGGTACCCGAACGCCTCGACGGGATGGTCGAGCCGGAGGGCGGACAGCTCGCCGAACTCGCCGCGCGCCACGACGCCGTCGCCGGTCACGGGCTCCTCCACGAGCTCCGTGGTCTCGTGGAACACACTCGCGTGCCGCAACCGCTCGAAGTGCTCCTGGCCGGACGCCGGGTAGTGCGCGTGCACTCGCGCGACGCCGTCCAGCGACAGCCGCTGCACGACGCCCGGGAGTCCGAGGCAGTGGTCACCGTGGAAGTGCGTCAGGCAGATCCGCGTCACCGCACTCGCGGGCACCCCGGCGAACGTCAGCTGACGCTGTGTTCCCTCGCCCGGATCGAACAGCAGGCCCAGGGAGTCCCAGCGCAGCAGGTACCCGTTGTGGTTGCGGGCCCGGGACGGCACCTGGCTCCCGGTACCCAGCACGATCAGTTCGCGAGTCGACACGCGACGACGGTACGACCGGCGGCACGCCGGCCGCACTCGAATTCAGGTGTCGTGGACCTCTCCTGTCAGCGGTTGCCCCGTGCCGAGGAGATCTCGCCGAGGGCGGAGTCGGGGTCGCGCTCCATCGCCGCGTCACCGATCGAGAACATGCCGACGGGCGTGCCCCGGTCCACGACCGGAACCCGTCGCACCGCGTGCTCGCGCATCCTGGCGACGACGTCGCTCGCGTCGTCGTCGGGACGTGCCGTGATCAGTTGTTCACTGCAGAGTTCCCGCAGTCGCATCGTCGCCGCGTCGTCGTGGTCGGCGAGTCCGCGAACGACCAGGTCGCGGTCGGTCACGATGCCGCGGACGTTCTCGCCGTCGGACACCAGGACGTTGCCGATGTCGTCGTCGCGCATTCTGCGGGCGGCGTCGCGCACGGGGGTGTCGCCGGGCAAGGCGACCGGCTGGGGGGTCATCAGCTCCCGGACCAGCTGTGCCATGGGGCTCCTTCCTTCACGTCTGCTCGTCGTCGTCGGCCTTTCGTTCGTCCCCCGGCCGGGTAACCGATGTGCGCCCGTTCTACTCCTCCTCGTTCGGCACGACGTGGCCGATCGGCGGCGTGGAGCGCATACTGCTGTGCGTGTCCACTCCGGACTGGGTGCTGCACGTGGATCTCGACCAGTTCATCGCGGCGGTCGAGATAGCCCGCCATCCCGAACTGCGGGGCAAGCCGGTGGTCGTCGGCGGGGCCGGCGATCCGACTCGGCGCGGGGTCGTGGCGACCGCGTCCTACGAGGCCAGGGAGTTCGGGGTGCATTCGGGGATGCCGCTGCGCACCGCCGCGCGCCGCTGCCCCGACGCCGTCTTCGTCGCGTCCGACCCTCCCGCGTACGAGGAGGTGTCGGAGCGGGTCATGGCGGTGCTGCGGGAGTTTCCCGTGGTGGTCGAGGTGGCGGGGTGGGACGAGGCGTTCCTCGGGGTGTCCGGCCCGGTGGCCGAGGACCCCGAAGCCCTCGCGGGGGCCGTCCGGCGGGCCGTGGCCGACCGCACGGGACTGTCGTGCGCCGTGGGGATCGGCGACAACAAGCACACCGCCAAGCTCGCCACCGGGTTCGCCAAGCCGGGCGGCGTGTACCGCCTGACCAGGCAGAACTGGTGGGAGGTGATGGCGCACCGGCCCACCGACGCCCTGTGGGGAGTGGGCTCGAAGACGCGCCGCAGACTCGCCGACCTCGGCATCACCACCGTTGCGGAACTGGCCGCGGCCGATCCCGACCGGCTGGCCGCGGAGCTCGGCCCCACGCTCGGCCCGTACTTCCGGGCGCTCGCGCACGGGTTGGGCGACCGGGACGTCACGGCGACGCCGTACGTGCCGAAGTCGCGCAGCCGCGAGACGACGTTCCAGCGCAACATCGACGATCCCGAGGAGTTGCGGGCGCAGCTCGGGCGCCTGGTGGAACGCGTGGCCGACGACGTCGCCGAGGACGGGCGACCCGCCGCGCGCGTCGCCGTGAAAGTCCGCTTCGCACCGTTCATTACCCAGACACGCAGCGTCACCCTGCCCGCGCCGACGAGCGACGTCACGGTGCTGGCGCGCGCGGCCGACGACGTGTTCGGACGCTTCACGGTGGACCGTCCGGTGCGGCTGCTCGGAGTGCGTGCGGAGTTCGTCCGCGAGTCCGGGCAGGAATGACACCGAACACACCGGCGTTGCACCACACGCGCGTCACCGCTGTCGTTACGCTGCACTACGCTGATGCGGCACTCGAACAGTTGACCGAAACCGTTCGACGCGCCCGTCACGATTTCCGCGTATCACGACCTGGGAGAGCGACCACGTGACTGCCTCTGCTGAGAACCTCTACGGGGCCGACGACCTCACGCACCTCGAAGGTCTCGAAGCGGTGCGCAAGCGGCCCGGCATGTACATCGGGTCCACCGACAGTCGCGGGGTCAACCATCTCTTCACCGAGATCGTCGACAACTCCACCGACGAGGGCGTCGCGGGGCACGCCTCGAAGGTCGTGGTCACGCTGCACGCCGACGGCAGTGTCGAGGTCGCCGACGACGGGCGCGGCATCCCGACCGACGTCCACGGCAAGTCCGGGCTGAGCGGCGTCGAGCTGGTGCTCACCCGGCTGCACGCGGGCGGCAAGTTCGGCGGTTCGGGATACAAGGCGTCCGGCGGTCTGCACGGTGTGGGCGCCTCGGCCGTCAACGCGCTGTCGCTGCGGTTCGACGTCACGGTGAAGCGCGGCGGCAAGGTCCACGAAATGTCCTTCTCCCGCGGGGTGCCCGGCGTCTTCGACGGCCCGGGGCCGAAGGCGAAGTTCACGCGGCAGTCGGGCCTGCGGCTCGTGCGGAAGATGAAGCGCGGCGAGTCGACGGGCACGATCATCCGCTACTGGTACGACGCCCGCTACTTCGAGAAGGGCGCGGCGCTCGATCTGGAGCTCGTGCGCACGAAGTTGCGCCACACCGCGTTCCTCGTGCCCGGTGTCACGTACGTGCTCCGTACCGCCACCGACTCGGCGATCAACGAGGAGACCTTCCACTACCCCAACGGCCTGGCCGACATGGTCGAGTTCCTCGCGCCCGCCGGCGACCGTGCCGTGTGCGGCACGCAGTTCATCGTCGGCGAAGGCACCTACAAGGAGAACGCCGCCGACGCCAACGGCGTCATGCAGTCCAATGTGGAACGGCGGGCCGAGGTCGAGGTCGCGCTCCGGTGGGGAACGGGCTACGAACGCACCGTCGAGTGCTTCACCAACACCATCCGCAACGTCCACGGTGGAACGCACCGGAAGGGATTCGAGCGCGGACTCGTGCGCGCGGTGCACGACGCGATCTCGCGGACCCGCGGCCTGCTCAAGGCCAAGGAGGAGCCGCCCATCCTCGACGACGTGTGCGAGGGGCTCACCGCGGTCGTGCACGTGCGCATCCCCGAACCGCAGTTCACGTCGCAGACCAAGGACGAGCTGTCCACGGCGGGCATCACCAAGGTGGTGCAGGGGCTCGTCGAGAAGCACCTCAAGGCGTGGGCCGACGACCGCAAGACCCGCACCGAGGCCAAAACCGTCCTGCAGAAGATCGTCGACGCCTCGCGCGTGCGGCTGACCCAGAAGCAGCAGAAGGACGCCGCCCGCCGCAAGACCGCGCTCGAAGGCGCGGCCATGCCGCCCAAGCTCGTGGACTGCCGCAGCACCGGCGTCGCGCGCAGCGAGCTGTTCCTCGTGGAGGGCGACAGCGCGCTGGGCTCCGCGCGGATGGCGCGGGTCTCGGAGTACCAGGCGCTGCTCCCGCTGCGCGGCAAGATCCTCAACGTGCAGAAGGCCAACCTCGGCGAGGCGCTCAAGAACGCCGAGATCGCCTCGATCGTGCAGGTGCTGGGCGCGGGCACGGGACGCACGTTCGACGTCTCCGCCATGCGCTACGGCCGCGTGATCCTCATGGCCGACGCCGACGTCGACGGCTCCCACATCCGGACGCTGCTGATCACGCTCTTCGCGCGGTACATGCGCCCGGTGATCGCCGAGGGCCGGCTGTACGCGGCGATGCCGCCCCTGCACAAGATCGTCACCAAGGGCCGCAAGCCGGAGACCTTCTACACCTACACCGAGCGCGAGATGGAGGCGAAGGTCTCCGAGCTGGAACAGGCGGGCAAGCACGTCGTCAAGCCGGTGCCCCGGTTCAAGGGCCTCGGCGAGATGGACGCCGAGGAGCTGTGGGAGACCACGATGAACCCGGCCACGCGGTCGGTGCGGCGCATCACGCTGGACGACGCCGACGCCGCCGAGGCCGCGCTCGAACTGCTCATGGGCGAGAAGGTCGAACCCCGCCGCAAGTGGCTCATCACCTCGGCCGAGCGGGTCAACCAGGCCGCGATCGACATCTGACGAGGACAGGAAGCGACGACTAAGTCATGGCACGGCGCAAGAACCCGACCACCCGCGTCGACCCCTCCGCTTTCGATCAGGCGGGCGCGCGGGTCTTCGACAACCCGGTGAAGACCGAGATCGAGGACTCCTACCTGGAGTACGCGTACTCGGTGATCCACTCCAGGGCACTGCCCGACGCGCGCGACGGCCTCAAGCCGGTGCACCGCCGCATCCTCTTCTCGATGCACGAGAACGGCTACCGGCCGAACCACGCGTACGTGAAGTCGTCGCGCGTGGTGGGCGACGTGATGGGCCGCTACCACCCGCACGGCGACACGGCGATCTACGACGCCATGGTGCGGCTGGCGCAGGACTTCTCCATGAACGTGCCGCTGGTGGACGGGCACGGCAACTTCGGAAGCCCGGACGACGGCCCAGCCGCCTCGCGGTACACCGAGGCCCGCATGTCGCCCGAGGCGATGCTGCTCGTGGGCGAGCTCGGTGAGGAGACCGTCGACTTCCGGCCGAACTACGACGGGTCGCTCGCCGAGCCGTCGGTGCTGCCCGCGGCCTTCCCGAACCTGCTGGTCAACGGCACGTCGGGCATCGCGGTCGGCATGGCCACCAACATGATCCCGCACAACCTCGGCGAGGTCGTCGCCGCGGCCCGGTGGCTGATCAACCACCCGAACGCCTCGCTCGACAAGCTGATGGAGTTCGTCCCCGGTCCCGACCTGCCCACGGGCGGCCAGCTGCTCGGGCTGGACCAGGTGCGCAAGGCGTACGAGACCGGCCGCGGTGTCGTGCGGATGCGCGCGAAGGTCACCACCGGGCCGATCGAGGGCAGCCGCAGGCAGGGCATCACGGTCACCGAACTGCCCTACGGCGTCGGGCCGGAGAAGGTGATCGAGCGCATCACCGACGAGGTCAACAAGACCAAGCGCCTCACCGGCATCGCCGACGTGAAGGACCTCACCGACCGCGAGAACGGCACCAAGCTCGTCATCGAGTGCAAGGTCGGCGTCAACCCGCAGGTGCTGCTCGCCGACCTGTACCGCCTCACCCCGCTGGAGCAGTCGTTCGGCATCAACAACCTGGTGCTGGTCGACGGGCAACCGCGCACGCTGGGGCTGAAGGAACTGCTGGAGGTCTTCCTCCGCCACCGGTACGAGGTCGTCACCCGACGCACGCGCTACCGGCGCCGCAAGCGCGAGGAGCGCCTGCACCTCGTCGAGGGCCTGCTGATCGCCCTGCTCGACATCGACAAGGTGATCAAGCTGATCCGGGGCAGCGAGAACGCGCAGGCCGCCAAGGAAGGCCTGATGAAGCGGTTCACGCTCTCGGAGATCCAGGCCGCCTACATCCTCGACACACCGCTGCGCAGGCTCACCAAGTACGACAAGATCGAACTGGAGGCCGAGCAGGAGCGGCTTCGGGAGGAGATCGCCGAGCTCTCGGCCATCCTCGACGACGAGAAGGTGCTGAAGCGGGTCGTCTCGAAGGAACTGGCCGCGGTGGCCAAGGAGTTCTCCGCTCCGCGCCGCACGTCCCTCATCGACGGTGACCTCAAGGAGGTCCTGGAGGCGTCGAAGCCCGCGGGCCCGCTGGAGGTGGCTGACGACCCGTGCCAGGTGATCCTGTCGTCCACCGGGCTGGTGGCCAGGACGGCGGCCGAGTCGGAGGAGGCCGTCGAGGGCCGCAGGCGCAGCGGTCGGGCCCGCCACGACGCGATCGCGGCGATGGTGCACACCACCGCTCGCGGCCAGGTGCTGCTGGTGACCAACCGCGGGCGCGCGTTCAAGACCGACGTCCTGCCGCTGCCGGTGCTGCCGCAGTCGTCCGGCACGGTGTCGTTGCGCGGTGGGATGACCGTGCGGGAACTGGTCCCGCTGGAGAAGGACGAACGCGTCGTGGGCCTCGCGCCGCTCGGCGAGCAGGCCGAGGGCAGCCCCGGGCTGGCCCTGGGCACGCGAGCGGGCATCGTGAAGGTCTGTGCCCCCGACTGGCCCGTGCGCTCCGACGAGTTCGACGTCATCACGCTCAAGGACGACGACGAGGTCGTCGGCGCGACGTGGCTCACGGACGGCACCGAGACGCTGACGTTCGTGACGTCGCAGGCGTCGCTGTTGCGGTACGAGGCCTCACTCGTCCGCCCGCAGGGCCTGCGAGGCGGGGGCGTCGCGGGCATCACGCTGAGCAAGGACGCCCAGGTGGTGTTCTTCGGGGCGGTCCGCACCGACGACAACCAGTACGGCGAGCCCATGGTCGTGACCGCGACCGGCGAGACCGTGAAGGTCACCCCGTTCGCCGAGTACCCGGCGAAGGGCCGGGCCACCGCGGGGGTGCGCGCGCACCGGTTCCTCAAGGGAGAGACGGAACTCGTGCTGGCGTGGGTCGGGTCCCGGCCCGTCGGCTGCTCGGCGAGGGGCGAGGCCGCGGAACTGCCCGAACCGGACCCGCGCCGCGACGGCTCGGGTACCGCACAGCCTGCTCCGGCCGTGGTCGGCCACCACATCGAACGCCCCTGACGAGGTCCGCCCGCGGGTCGTGGTGACCCGTGGGCGGACGTTCTGGGCAACCCGGGTGTCGCTCAGCCCGAGGCGAGCCAGGCGTCGTGGTCGTGCCTTGCGAGCAGTTCCCGGCGGCTCTCGAACCGGCGTCTCTGTCCGGTGAGGGGGTCGTCGAACTCCAGCGCCCTGGCGAGCAGCTGCAGAGGCCGGGAGAAGTCGTCCGGGGCGGTCTCGCGCACCTCGGGGTACAGCGTGTCACCCAGGATCGGGATGCCGAGGCTGTTCATGTGCACCCGCAGCTGGTGGGTGCGGCCCGTCACGGGTAACAGCCGGTACCGGCCGAGGTCCTTGTCGTCGTTGGCACGGTCGAGGAGCTCCACTCGCGTTTCGGCGTTCGGCGGACCCGGTACCTCTTTGGCCGTCCACACCCCGCGCTTCTTGACGATGCGGCTGCGTACCGTGCGCGGCAGCTCCAACTCCGGGTCGTAGGGCGCCACCGCCTCGTACTCCTTGCGGACCAGACGGTTCTGGAACAGCTGCTGGTACGGCGCGCGCAGCTCCCGGCGCGTCACGAACAGCAGGAGCCCGGCGGTGACCCGGTCGAGGCGGTGCACCGGCGCGAGGTCGCGGAAGCCGAGATCGCGCCGGAGCCGGACCAGCGCTGTCTCCCGCACGTGGCTGCCGCGGGGTGTGGTGGCGAGGAAGTGCGGTTTGTCGGCCACCACCAGGTCGTCGTCGGCGTACACGACCTCCAGCTCGAACGGCACCGGGGGCTCGTCGGGGAGCTCACGGTGGAACCAGACCTGCGTGTTCGGCAGGAACTCCGTGTCCGGCGTGATCGGCCCGTCGAGTGTGACGAACCGGTGTTCGCGCAGCATCTCGTCGATCCGCTCGGGCGACAGGCGGTCGAGCTTGACCACGAGGTAGTCGCGCACCGTCGGCCAAGGCCCGCGCGCGGGAAGGCGGATGCGGGCGGCGTCGAGGCCGTCGCGTTGCGGCAGGGGAGAGGGCGGTCGCCGCACACGTCTCATGGCCCCGCACTGTAGCGGGACGCCCGGCCCAGCCGGCGCACGCGTGTCCGCACCTTGCGACGCCGTGTCCGCGCTCTGCGTACGGGTGTTGGCACTTCCCGTACGCCGGGGTGACGGCGTGGCATCGTGTCCGCGGGTTGCGTACGCATGTTCGCGTCGCACGGCGCAAACATGCGTACGGGAGGCGCGGACACGCGTGCATGGAGCGCGGACATGCGTACGGGAGGTGCGGACACGCGTGCGTGGGGCGCGGACACGGCGTCAGGGGTTCGGGGGGCGTTCCTCCGCCAGGGCGATGACTCGGCGGGCGGTGTCGTGGTCGGTGACGAGGGTGGTCACCGTGCCGGAGCGCAGCACCGCGTCGATGGCCTCCGCCTTGGGTGTGGTGTAGCCGAGGGCGATGACGTCGGGCACGCGGCCGAGCTCGGCGTGGCTGATGGCGAGCACGTGGTGTGCGAGGCCCGTGTCCAGGGCGTTGCCGTCGGCGTCGAACAACCTCGCCGCCACCTCCGCCTTCGCGCCGCGGCGAGTGATGGACTCGCGCTCGGTCACGGACAGCGCGTCGTACACAGTGGACTCGCCTTCCTGCCAGGCGCCGATGCTCACGACGGCCTTGGTGAGGTCGCGGAAGCGGCGGAACGTCTCGACGATGCCCGGCTGCCGGCGCAGGATGTCCGTGGTTCGCCGGTCGGGCAGCACGAGGGGCGCGTAGATCGGGTACGCCTCGCCCCCGGACACGCCGGCGAGCCGGGACACGGTCTCCACCGACCGGTCCCGCCGGTCGAGCCCGGCCTGCACTCCGCACAGCTGGACGATCGGGCAGCGGGGCAGGGCGCGGATGTGCTCGGTCATGACGTTGACGGAGCGTGCCCACGACAGCCCGATGACGTCGTCGGTGCCGGCGATCTCCGACAGCACGCGGGCGGCGAGCGCTCCGATGCGTTGGCGGAGCTCCGGGCGCGATTCCGGCTTCACTGCTCGTTCGAGCACGAACGCCCGGTCGAGTCCGTAGGCGGCCCGCAGCTCCTCCGACAGGGTGGCCTCGACGGCTTCGGGGAGGTCGAACTCGATGCGCACGAGACCGGTCTCGCGGGCCTTGTCGAGCAGGCGGGCGACCTTGAACCGGCTCATGCCGACGTCGTTGGCGATGTCCGACTTCGATTCGCCGAGGACGTAGAAGCGATGGGCGAGGGCAGCGACTTCGACGGCGTCGAACAGGGACCAGGGGCGATTTCGCGCGCTCATATGAGCACTGTAGCGCGCATTTCGTGCCGCACTGTTGACGGATGGCCACGCAGGGTCGTTCAATGCCTGCACATCTGAGAGGGATTCTGTCGTAGTCGCTCGTTTGAGCGCAAGAAAGGTGGGCAGCTCATGCGTGCCGCTGTCGTGGACCAGCCCGGGAGTGTCCGGGTCGGTGACGTTCCGGACCCGAAACCAGGGCCCGCCGACGTCGTGGTGAAGGTCGGCGCGTGCGGCATCTGCGGGACCGACGTGCACATCGCCGACGGCCACTTCCCGCCCACGCCGTATCCGATCGTTCCGGGCCACGAGTTCGCGGGCCAGATCGTGGAGGTGGGCCCGGAGGCGCCGGGAGGATGGTCGGTCGGTGATCGGGTCGCCGTCGACCCGTCGCTGTTCTGCGGGCACTGCGGGCCCTGCCGGGCAGGCCACGGCAACCTGTGCGCCAACTGGGGTGCCACGGGGGACACTGTGGACGGTGCGTTCGCCGAGTACGTCGCCGTGCCCGCGACCACCTGCTACCGCATGCCCGACGACATGACCTACGCGCAGGGCGCCCTCGTGGAGCCGGTGTCGTGCGCGGTGCACGGTGTCCGCCGGGTGGGAGTCGAGGCCGGTGAACGCTTCCTGATCATGGGCGCCGGCACGATGGGCCTGATCATGCAGCAGCTGCTGCAGCGCGCGGGCGCCCACGTCACGATGGTCGACCGCAACGCCGACCGCCTGCCGAGGGCGACGTCGTTGGGGGCTGCCGCGGTCGCGGCCGATGCGGCGGAGCTGGACGGGGAGACCTTCGACGTCGCGGTGGACTGCACCGGCGCGGTGCCCGCCATCGAGGCGGCGTTCGACAGGTTGCGTCGCGGTGGCCGGCTGCTGGTGTTCGGGGTCGCCCCGGAGCAGGACCGCGTGTCGCTGTCGCCGTTCCGGATCTACAACGACGAGATCACCGTCGTAGGATCGATGGCGGTGCTGCACAGTTACGGCGCCGCGCTCGATCTCGTCGCCAGTGGTGCCGTCGACACCGACGCGCTCGTGACGCACTCGTTGCCGCTGGAACGCTTCCCCGACGCTCTGGACCTCATGCGCGGTGGCACGGGTCTGAAGATCCAGGTCGTTCCGGGAGGAGAGTGAGCGCATGCTGCGAGCACCGGGTGGACATCGGCGTCACCGCGTGCCGCTGCTCCTACTGGCCGTTCTGCTCACTCTCACGGGGTGTGCGGGCGCGGGAGCGGTCGGGGCGGGCGGACGCTCGCTCGTCATCGCCATCGTCGCCAACCCGCAGATGAACGACGCCATCGCGCTCTCCGACCGGTTCGAGCGTGAACACGGTGTCGAGCTGACGTTCGTGTCGCTGCCCGAGAACCAGGCGCGAGCGAAGATCACCGCGTCGACCGCCACGCAGGGCGGCGAGTTCGACATCGTGATGATCAGCAACTACGAGACGCCCCAGTGGGCGGCCAACGGGTGGCTGACCGATCTGGGCCCGTACCTGCGGGCCAACCCCGACTACGACGCCGACGACTTCATTCCCAGCATCCGCGAGTCGCTGTCGTACGAGGGCTCGATGTACGCGGTGCCGTTCTACGGCGAGTCGTCGTTCCTCGCCTACCGCGAGGACCTCTTCGCCGAGGCGGGGCTGACGATGCCCGAGCGTCCGACGTGGCAGCAGATCGCGGAGTTCGCGGCGGTGCTCGACGACGACGCGGCGGGCATCGCCGGGATCTGCCTGCGGGGCAAGCCCGGGTGGGGGGAGAGCCTCGCGCCGCTGACCACGGTGGTGAACACGTTCGGCGGGCGGTGGTTCGACGAGGACTGGAACGCGCAGCTGACCTCACCCGAGTTCCGGAAGGCGACCGAGTTCTACGTCGACCTGGTGCGCGACCACGGGGAGGTCGGCGCGTCCAGCGCGGGCTTCTCGGAGTGCGGCACGCGGTACACGCAGGGGCAGGCGGCCATGTGGTACGACGCGACCGTCATGGCGGGCACCAACGAGGACCCGGCCACGAGCAAGGTCGTCGGCAAGTCGGGCTACGCGCCGGCGCCGGTCGTCGACACGGAGGCGAGCGGGTGGCTCTTCACGTGGTCGCTCGCGATCCCCGCCAGCACGGAGGACCCGGACCTGGCGTGGGAGTTCCTGAGCTGGATGACCGACAAGGAGTACGTGCGTCTGGTCGGTGAGGAGTTCGGGTGGAACCGGGTGCCGCCGGGCTGCCGTCAGTCCACCTACGACATTCCGGAGTACCGGCAGGCCGCGAGCGCGTACGCGGACGCGACGCTCGACGGGATCCGGCACGCCAACCAGGACGACACGATGCGGCGGCCGGTGCCGTACGAGGGCATCCAGTTCGTGGGCATCCCCGAGTTCCAGGATCTGGGCACCCGGGTGAGCCAGCAGATCTCCGCCGCCATCGCCGGGCAGCAGACCGTGGAGGAGGCGCTGGAGCAGTCCCAGTCCTATGCCGACACCGTCGGCGAGTCGTACCGGGAGACCCGATGACGACGACCCTGGCCGAGAACACCACCACGCCTCCGGTGCAGGCCCGGCCCCGACGGCGGGAGAATCCGTGGAAGCGGCGGGCGCCGCTGCTGCCCGCGCTGTTCTTCACCATCGCCGTGACGCAGGTGCCGTTCCTGCTGACGGTGATCTACTCGTTCCAGTCGTGGAACCTCGTGCGTCCGGGCGCGCAGCACTTCGTCGGGTTCGACAACTACGTCGACGTGCTCACCGACAGCCAGTTCCGCGGCGCCATGGTGAACACGCTGCTGCTGACCGTGGTGTGCGTGTTCGTGTCGATGCTGCTGGGGCTCGGGCTGGCGCTGCTGCTCGACCGGGCGTTCCCGGGCCGCGCGGTGGTGCGGACGCTGATCATCACGCCGTTCCTCATCCTGCCCGCCGCCGGTGCGCTGCTGTGGAAGACGACGATGTTCGACCCGACCTACGGGCTCGTCAACTTCGTGTTCGGCGCGGAGGTCGACTGGCTGTCGCGGTTCCCGTTGGCGTCGGTGATGGCGCAGGTCGTGTGGCAGTGGACGCCGTTCATGACGTTGCTGATTCTCGCCGGGCTGCAGGCGCAGTCGAAGGAGGTGCTGGAGGCGGCGCAGATGGACGGCGCGGGCCGGTGGCGCACGTTCGCGTCGGTGACGTTGCCGCAGCTCGCCCGGTACCTGCAGCTCGCGGCGCTGCTCGGCGCGATCTACATCGTCAACTCGTTCGACGCGATCTACCTGATGACCCAGGGCGGGCCCGGCACGGCCAGCACGAACCTGCCGTTCTACATCTACCAGCGGGCCTTCGAGGGCTTCGACGTCGGCCAGTCGTCGGCGATGGGCGTCATCGTGGTGGTGCTGACGCTGCTGGTGGCCACGTTCGCCCTGCGCCTGATGTTCCGGTCGTTCGACGTGAGCGGAGGCGTGAGGTGAAGCTGGGGCGTGCGTCGTTGACCGCGTTCACGTGGTTGATCGCGGTGCTGTTCGTGTTCCCCGTCGTGTGGATGGTGGTGACGGCGTTCAAGCGCGAGGCCGACGCCTACACCGATCCGCCGTCGGTGGTGTTCACCCCGACCTGGGAGCAGTTCGCGGGCGTGTTCGAGCGGGGTTTCCTGCCCTACCTCGCGAACTCGGCGTTCGTGACGGTGACGTCGACGGTGTTCGTGCTGCTGCTGGGCATTCCCGCCGCGTACGCGCTGTCGTTGGCGCCGATCAAGCGCACCGAGAACGCGCTGGGGTTCTTCCTGTCGACGAAGATGCTGCCGATCGTCGCCGCGATCATCCCGCTCTACGTCATCTCGCAGAACGTGCGGTTGCTCGACCACGTGTGGGCGCTCGTCGTCCTCTACACCGCGATGAACCTGCCGCTGGCCGTGTGGATGATGCGGTCGTTCCTGCTGGAGGTTCCCCGGGAGATGATCGAGGCGGCCAGGATCGACGGGGCGTCGTTGCCGATGCTGCTGCGCCGCGTGGTGCTGCCGGTGGTGGCGCCCGGTATCGCGGCCACGGCGTTGATCTGCGTGATCTTCTCGTGGACGGAGTTCTTCTACGCGATCAACCTCACCGCGGCCCGCGCGGGCACGGTGCCGGTCTTCCTGTCCGGGTTCATCACGAGCGAGGGGCTGTACTGGGCGCAGCTGTCGGCCGCGGCGCTGCTCGCCTCGCTCCCGGTGATGATCGTCGGCTGGATCGCGCAGAAGCATCTGGTGCGGGGGCTGTCGATGGGGGCGGTGAAGTAGCCCGCGGCCCGGTGGAGGATTGATCACGCCGAGGCCGGGAACCCGGAGGGCGTTGCAGTCGCCGCGCTGAGCAGCGGGGGAGGTGAGCGGTCGTGAGCCGGACCGTCGTGGTGGTGCTCGCCCTCGTCACCGCCGTTCTCACCGGCCTTCTCACGGGCTGCGGGGGCGGAGGCGGCCCGGAGGAGCCGTCGCCGTCTCGCCCGCCGGCGACCACGCCGCAGCAGCCGGAGCCGTCGAAGCCGGGACCTCCGGGGCCGTCCGAGGTGACCGTGCGCGGCACGGTGCAGCGCGGAGTCGAGCCGAACTGCCTGGTGTTGACGGTGGAGGGCCGCCAGTACCTGCTGCTGGAGGCGGGCGGGCAGGTGCGTCCGGGCGTGGAGGCCACGGTGCACGGCACGACCCGGCCGAACCTGGCCACCACGTGCATGCAGGGAACCCCGCTCGTCGTCGACCGGGTCGAGGACGTGGAAGGAGGCCCGTCGTGACGGGCCGTCGGCTGCGTGGCGGGGAGCCGGTATGAGTGCGGACTGGTCACCGGACTGGTCGGCGGCCGACGCCCGCGAGGCGGTGCTGGCGTGTTTCGACGGGTCCGAGGGCGGCCGTCGCGCGGTCTGGTGGGCGGCGGCGGAGGCCGTGTCCCGCGGCCGCCCGCTGGTGATCGTGTGGTCGCTGGAATGGGACACACCGGGAGCGCGGGGGGAACGGCTCGACTCGGACAGCGCCGTCGAGAGCACCCGTCGAGTGCTGGACCAGGTCGCCGAGGACTGCCGGTCGCTGCATCCGGGGCTCACGGTGTGGACGACGTTGCCGGACGGCGCACCCGAGGTCACGGTCACCGACCTCGCGAACGACATCGCGCCCGCGATGGTGGTGGCGGGAGCCTCCGGTCGCGGCGCGCTGTCGCGGATGCTGCTCGGGTCCACGGTGGCCTACTTCGCCCGGTTCCTGCCGCAACCGCTCGTGGTCGTGCGCGGCGAGCCCGCGCCACCGGACGCGCCCGTGGTCGTCGGTGTGGACGGTTCGGGCACCAGCGTGCGGGCCGTCGAGTTCGCGTTGACGTTCGCGGAGCGGCACGGCGTCCCGGTGCGGGCCGTGCACTCGTGGACGGACTGGCCGTTGGACGTCTACGCCACCGCGCCGCCCGCACAGGTCGGGCTCTACCACATGGACGATGCCGTGCAGGAGGTCGCGCGGGAACAGGTGGAGGAGGCGGCGCGACGGCACCCGAACGCGACGGTGCAGTGGGACGTCGTCACCGAACGCCCCACGCACGCGCTGCTGGAGCGCAGCGAGGGCGCCCGCCTGCTCGTGGTCGGCAGCCACGGCCGGGGCCGCATGACGCGGGCGCTGCTGGGCTCGGTGAGTCACGCGGTGCTCTACCACGCGCCGTGTCCCGTCGCGGTGCTGCGAAGCCGTCCGGAGGACCTGGAGGACGAGTAGCCGATCGAGGCTACGGGGACAAAGCGATGTTGGAGGTTGGGAGCTACTCCGCTCCCGGACTCGTTCCGCGTGTCGGCGGACCGGACAGCCACGGAACTTCTCCATGAGCACCACATCAGCTCCGGTCACAACCTCGTAACTCGCCAATGGACACGGCGCGTGACGCGATAGAACGGTCAGGTGAATCACAGTCTGTCGTGATCTGAAACACACACCTCGCGGGTTAGTGTGGCAATGGAGAGGCGCCGATGGGGTATTGGGTGAAGGCTCGCAAGGACATACAAGCCGTCCTGGTGACCTTCCACCAGGCCAATTGGAGGATCGACGATCCGCCGAAGTACTACCGAGTGAGATGTCCGTGTGGCATGCACCAGCGATGGATTCATCGGGCTCCGAGCGATCCGAGCCACTGCAAGAATGCGATCAGGTGTCTAGAGCGGCAGCCTTGCTATGAGGAGAGGACCGACCGATGAGCACGGCGATACACGCCCACTGGCAGTTCATCGTCAGAAGCGCTGATGACCTCTTCGCCTCCGCGGACAAGCTGATGGAAGCATTGATCGCGCAGGAGGAGTGCTCCCATGGTTTCACCGACGTTGCGGTGGCTGTGGACGGCGATCGGGGGATAGTCGAGGTCGAAGCCAACGCTAGCGGCAAGGATCTCGCACACGCCGTCGCTGTAGCGCAGTCCTGTGTACGCGCCGCCATGCACGAGGTCGGCATCAGCACGCCGGACTGGCCATCCCACCGCGAAACCATGTCCATGCTGCTCAAGGAGCTTCACACCGCAGAGCTCGTCTGAGGGTTCACCGGTAACAGGACCCCCGCCAACCCGGCAACCGACATGGCCGGCAGGCGGGGGTTTCGCTCGGGACGTCACCGTGAACCGGTGTCGCCGTCGCCCGGTGGTTCCGGGGGATCGACTGTGGCGGGCGGCTCCGCGTCGGTGGACGCCTCCTCCGCGCGGCGGGAGGCGTGGTGTTCGGCGACGGCCAGCACCACGCCGCGCACCGCGGCCACGACCGGCACCGCGAACAGCGCCCCGGCGATGCCGCCCTCCGCGCCACCGATCACCAGTGCCACGAGCACCACGGCGGGGTGCAGGTTGCTGAAGTTGCCCTGCAGGAGCGGGTGCAGCACCTGGCCTTCGAGCTGCTGCACCGCGAGCACGACGCCCAGGATGATGAGCGCCGCGACGAACCCGTTGCTCACCAGGGTGACCGCCACCGCGAGGAAGCCCGACACCACCGCGCCCACGTACGGGATGAAGCCGCCGACGAACGTCAGCGCCGCCAGGGGCACGGCGAGCGGAACCCCCACCACCGCGAGGCCGATACCGATGCCGAGCGCGTCGATGAGGGCGACGAGCGCCGTCACCCGCACGTAGAGGACGACCCCGCGGTACGCCCGGCGCCCGGCGTCGTCCACGACGACGCGGGTGCTCGGTCGCCAGGGCAGCAGGGTCGCCGCCCACAGGCGGGGGCCCGCGTAGAGGAACATGATGAACAGCACCAGCGCGATCACCAGGCCCACCAGGAACGCGCCGACGGTGCTGAACGCGGTCACGGCCTGAGCGATCACCTGGCCCTGGTTGCCGCTGAGCCAGTCCTGGATCCGGGTCAGGATCTCCGTGCTGAGGGGGAACGAACTGTCGGCGAGCCACGATTCGAGGCGTCCGATGCTCTCGATCACGCGCAGGCGCAGTTCGTCGTAGGAGGCGATGATCGAGAACACGACGAAGGTCAGCAGACCTCCGACGACCACGAGTCCCAGGACGAGCGCGGCGAGCACGGCGAGGGACCGCGGCCAGCGGTGCCGCACCAGCCAGCCGACGACGGGTTCCAGCATCGCCGTGAGCAGCAACGCCACGAACAGCGGAATGAGGACGTAGCTGAGCTGCTTGGTGATGTTGCGCAACGCCCAGAGTGCGCCGAACACCAACAGGAACTGGGCGGAGATCATGGCGGCGCGGCGGAGAGTGCCGGAGGTGAACCTCACGGCGGGCTCGGACATGACACCTCCAGCGACAGCCCACTGATCTGGAGCGCGGGTTACCGCAGCGCGAGAGATCAAAACCCTTCCCAGCCGACCGAGGGTTACCGCACCGGGTCCGGTGACCGTTTGTCACCGCCGGAGGAGGGGTAGCCCACCGGTATGGGCGTGGTGACGGACACAGTGCGGCGAGCGCGCAGCACGCGCCGCCGCTACGAGGGTTCGGCGTCCCGGCCGTTGGGTGGCTACGCCGCGGCGATGGCGGCGTACACGGCCGCCACGGCGGCGTTGACGGCGGTGGGGCGCGCGAGAGGTGTGCGGTTGCCCGAACGGCTGACCGTCGGTGACACGGTGTTGTTGTCCGTGGCCACGCACAAGGCGAGCCGACTGCTCGCGAAGGACTCCGTCACGAGCCCCCTGAGGGCGCCCTTCACCCGGTACTCCGAGCCCGCGGGCGAGGCCGAACTCAACGAGTCGGTGCGGGGGCACGGGGGGCGCCACGCCGTCGGCGAGCTGGTGACGTGCCCGTTCTGCCTGTCGGTGTGGGTGGCGACCGCGTTGACCGCTGGTCTCGTCTTCGCGCCGAGGATGACCCGGCTGGTGAACACCATGCTCACCGCTGTCGCGGCATCGGATCTGCTCCAGCTGGGCTACGACGGGAGCAAGCAGCTCCTGCACGCCGCCGGCTCATGAACCCACGACGACTGAACGTCTTTTCGGAGTACGCCATGTTGAGCCACCACGAACGGCGGGAGTTGGAACGGATCCAGGAGTGGTTCGAGCGCGACGATCCCCACCTCGCCAAGGCACTCGGCGAGGTCGGCAAGCCCGGAGGCTGGGCCCGGTCCCGTCCCTTGCGCTACTCGATCGACGCGCTAGCGATCGCGCTGATCATCCTGGGCGTGGTGACGCTCAACTTCGGGTTGATCTTCTTCGGCGCGGTGTGCCTCGCGGCGGCGGCGTGCCTGCACGTCACGCGGTGGAACGACGCGCCCGTGCGGCACCGGCGCCTGGAGTAGTCGGCGGTCAGGACTGCCAGGTCCGGCCGGTGAGGCGCTCGTACACGTCGATGTAGCGCCGGCGCGTGGCCTCCACCACCTCGGGCGGCACCGCGGGCCCGGGCGGGGTCTTGTCCCATCCCGTCGAGGTGGCCCAGTCGCGCACGTACTGCTTGTCGAACGAGTACTGCGGACGCCCCGGCTCCCAGGAGTCGGCGGGCCAGAACCGGGAGGAGTCGGAGGTGAGGACCTCGTCCCCGAGCGTGAGGGTGCCCTCGGAGTCCCAGCCGAACTCCAGCTTGGTGTCGGCCACGATGATGCCGCGTTCGGCGGCGTACTCGGCGCCCTCGCGGTAGATGCGCAGGGTCAGCTCGCGCAGGCGTTCGGCCGTCTCGCGGCCTTCCTGTGCGACGACGTCGTCGAACGTGATCGGCAGGTCGTGCCCCGAGTCGGCCTTGGTGGTGGGAGTGAAGATCGGCTCGGGGAGCTTGCTGCCCTCCACGAGTCCGGGAGGCAGGGGAACACCGCACACGCTGGAGGAGCGCTGGTACTCCGCGAGGCCCGACCCGGTGAGGTAGCCGCGGGCCACGCACTCGACCTTGATCATGTCGAGGGGTCGGCAGCGCACGGCGCGTCCCGCGAACTCGGCGGGGACGTCGGTGGCCGAGATCAGGTGGTTGGGCACGACGTCGCGGAACCGCTCGAACCACCACACCGACAGCTGCGTGAGGAGCGCGCCCTTGTCGGGGACGGGTGTGGGCAGCGGGACGTCGTACACCGACACGCGGTCGGACGCGACGAGGAGGATGTCGCCTCGGTCCTCGTACAGATCGCGGACCTTGCCCGCATGCAGGTGCTTCACGCGCGTCATCGTAGTTGGCCCCTGGACCGGCCTCGGTGGGGCCAGGCCGTCCACAGCCACTCACGCGAGGACGCTGTGTCTCACATCACGAAAGGCCATTGTGGACTGACGCGGGGCGGCGCGGCGCGGTGCGGTGATGGGGCGAGGGAGCGCGATTTCCGGCCCCCTGCAGGGAAAGCGCCTCGTTTTCCATGATCGTGACAGAGTGCGCTCGCCCCGTTACATAGGAAGTTTCCGGCCAGTAGGATCGCCGTCATTCGGGGAACCGACACCCTTCGGCGCGCGTGGCGCCGGTGGATTCTGAGGAGGCGTGCTCGACAGTGGCTATGCCCCAGGGAGCACTGAACCCGGACGGGCCGGCCGATGCCGTCCTGCCCAACATCGCCCGAATCCGGAACTTCTGGCTGGGCGGTGCGAACCATGGCGAGGCCGATCGTGAGATGGCGGGCCAGATCGAGCTCTGCGCCCCGTACATCCCCTATCTCGTGCGCGCGCAGCGCGCGCTCGTTCGGCGGCAGGTGCGCTGTCTCGTCGAACAAGGAGTGACCCAGTTCCTCGACCTCGGCTCGGGTCTGCCCGACGAGGGCTACGTCCATCACACGGCGCAGGCCCTGAACCCCGAGTGCCGGGTGGCGTACGTCGACGTCGACAGCACGATCGCGGGCGACAGCGCCGAGCTGCTGTCCGGCTCGGTCGGCACGCGTTTCGTGGTGGCGGACTGCCGTGACGTCGAGGGCGTGCTGCGGCACGACGACGTCCGCGCGGTGCTCGACCCGGCGCAGCCCTTCGCAGTGCTCATGACGGAGCTGCTTTTGCATGTGCCCGACTCCGACGGAGCCGACGAGTTCGTGGCGTCGTGGGTGGACGCGCTGCCCAGCGGCGGTTACCTGGCGATCTCGCACTTCGGCGAGGACGGGCAGGTCCTGAAGGGCCTCCGGCTCTTCGAGCACCTGAGGTTCGGGAGGTTTCCCGAGGTCAGCCTGCGGTCGCTGGAGCGGGTCGCGGAGTTCTTCGCGGGGCTCGACCTGGTCGAGCCCGGTGTCGTGCCCGCGCCGTTGTGGCGGCCCGAGCCGGACGAGGAGGACGTGCGCAACCCGGGCGAGGTGCGGATGTTCGCGGGGCTCGGGCGCAAGCCCTGAGCGTGCCTCACGTGGCGAGGGCGACCGCCACGATCGCGACGTCGGCGGCCAGCACCACCGGCATGACGGTGCGGCGCAGCCAGGTGGAGCTGACCGGCTCACCCGCCGAGACCCGGTGGGTGAGCACGACGGCCGAACCGACGAAGACGGCGTGTCCGGCCGCGCCCACGACGGTCGCGATCGGCCCGCCGAGCCACCACAGCCCCCACACCAGCGCCGCCAGCCCGAGTGCCAAGAGCACGCACGCCACCCGCAGTGCCCCGACTGACCCGCGGCGCACACTCGTCGTGCGCTGACCCGCGGCGGCGTCGGCGTCGCGGTCGGGCACCGACCACCACACGACGCGGGCGGCCGCGAGCACCGTCAACCCGGCCAGCACCAGGGTGGTCGGCCACAGCAGGCCGGACCGCACCGCGGCGTGCGTGAGCAGGCTCGGCAACGCCACGACACCGCAGGCGAACGCCACGGCGCCCGGCAGTCCGCGGGACTTCAGCCGCACCGGCTCGACGTTGTAGAGCACGTGCGCGAGCAGGACCCCCACCGCCGCGAGCGCGACCGTGATGCGTCCGGTGTGGACGGACACGGCGAGCGCGAGCGCGAGCCCCG
>NZ_CM001466.1:3838614-3886811 GCF_000231055.2 Saccharomonospora azurea NA-128
GAGCGCGAGCCCCGCCGCCGCCTCGGCCACCACGAGCCGCAGCCCCGCTCGCCTGCCCAGCCGCGCGGCGGCCGAGGAGAGTCGTGACCGCTCGGGATGCCGCGCGTCGCTGTCGAGGTCGGCCACGGTGTTGAGCACCAGACCGGCTTCCACGAGCAACACCGCGGCGGCGACGGCCGCCGGCACGGGCCAGGTGCTCAGCTCCACCGGTGCCGCCGCGGCGAAGCACGCTCCCCACAGTGCCTGGCACAGCGTGTTCAGCCAGAAGGGGAACTCCAGCCGGTGGACGGCCGCGAGTTCCCTCGCCGTCAGTCGCGGCATGCGGTCACCCGCATGCGGAGCCGGGAGGAGGGCGCCATCGCGTGGCCGCGCAGTTGCAGTGTCCCCGCGGACGGGTTGAGGCAGCGCCACTCGCGTCGCCGCAACACGGCCGCGGTGATGAGGCGCAGTTCCAGCATGGCGAGTTGGCTGCCCAGGCACCGTCTGGCCCCGCCGCCGAACGGGAGGTAGGTCGACGGCGGGTGCTTGCGGCCGAGGAACCGCGTGGCATCGAACCGCAGCGGTCGAGGGAAGGCGTCGTCCTGCCGGTGCGCGAGGTAGATGCTGGTGGTGAGGGTCGTTCCCGCCCGCAGCGAGCGGCCGAGGAGCCGGGCGGGGCAGCGCAGCCGCCGGTTCTCGGCCACGGTCACCGGAGGAGCCAGCCGCAGCGACTCCGAGATGACCGCGGTGAGCAATGGTGCCGCCGACGCGGTCGGTACGTCGTCGGCGGTGGCGTCGAGTTCGTCGAGCACGTCGTGTCGCAACGACTCGTCGATCGCCAGCCGGTACAGCGTCCAGGCCGCGGCCGACGCGGTGGTCTCGTGCCCGGCGAACAGCAACGACACGAGCTGGTCACGCAGGTCGGGATCGTGGTCGCGGAGGTCCTCCAGCGGGCCGCCGGCCTGCAACAGCAACGACGCGAGCGTC
Source organism: Saccharomonospora azurea NA-128 (assembly GCF_000231055.2). GTDB lineage: Bacteria > Actinomycetota > Actinomycetes > Mycobacteriales > Pseudonocardiaceae > Saccharomonospora > Saccharomonospora azurea. The sequence goes on from NZ_CM001466.1 coordinate 3,839,581, forward strand.
GCGGGTTCGCGGGTGCGTCCGGACTTCGCCCAGGCCACGAGTCGCGCGTCGAGGTCGGCACCCGACCGAGGTAGACCGCCACGCAGGAAGCGGTGGGCCAGCGTGCGGGGCCGGGAGCCGAGGGCGTCGTCGATCCAGGTGGTGAAGTCGTCGAGCACCGCCGCGGTGCGGTGGTCGACCTCGCCCAGCACGAGCCGGGCGACGATCCGCAGGGCGACCCGGCGCGTCCAGTCGGCCAGCGCGACGGTCCGCCCCACGGCCAGGTCGTCCACCGCCTCGTGGACGGTCTCGGCGATCAACGGTGCGTAGGTCGTGAGGCGCCGTCCGCGCAGCGGCGGGCCGAGCACCTTGCGGTACGCGGTGTGGCGGGCGCCGTCGACCCAGAGCAGCGAGTGCTCGCCGAACAACGGCCGGAGACTGCGGCTGCCCGGATGGTCGAGCTCGGTGTCCGAGGCGAACAGCCATTCGATCGCCTCGGGATCCCACAGCAGCAACTTCGGCGGATCGTCCGCGAGGCGGACGTGCCGGTCCGGGACGGTGCGATGGGCGTCCAGGAACGGCAGCGTCCGCAACGCCATCCGGAACTCGGTGCGGTTCATCCCACTCCGGTTCCCACCGAGGTGGTGGAGAGGTCGGACAGGCCGGCCAGCAGCGGCGCGGTGCGCGGATCGGTGTGCGCCGCGTACAGCGCCGCCAGCATCTCCACCTGGATGATCCGGGTCGGGGTGTAGACGTCCTTGTCGTGCCACAGCGGCGGGTGTGGCCGCTCGTCCGACCAGTGGCGCAGCAGGGAGCGTGCGCCGCGGGCGGCCACGGGCGCGACGCGCTCGTCGGTGTCGTCGCTCGCGAGCAGGAGCAGCCGCACCGCGTACGCCGTCTCCTCCCGCGTCGGTTCCCAGCGACCCCAGACGCCCCCGTCCTGTTCGCCGGCGAGCACCCAGTCCACGGCTCGGCGCACGGCGTCGTTCGCCGCGGGCCCGCCGTGCCGGGACAGCGCGACGGCGCAGCAGACGGTGGCGTAGTACGGCGAAGCGTGCCACTTGTCGGTCCAGCTCCCGTCGGGGTGCTGGTTCGCGACGAGCCAGCGCACCACGGTGTCCAGCCGTTCACTGCACCACGCTCGCTGGGTTTCGTCGAGCACGGGCGTGTTCGACGGGAGCGCGAGCGTCGTGCCCAACGCCTGTACGACGTGGGCGTTCGCGCTGGTCGACGGGGTGCGCTCCTCCGGGAAGCAGAAGAAGTGGTCGCCGCGGTCGAAACCGCGCAGGACGTCGGGCGAGCGCGGACTGCCCAGCAGCGCCAGGGCGTGCAGCCCGGTCGCCGTGTCGTCCACGTCGACGGGCAGACCGGCACCACCGGCAGCGCCGTCGTCGGTGAACGCGCCGTGCAGACTGTCGACGAGTCGGTCGAGTACCGGACGCGGCGCCGTGATCGGCACTCCGGTGTCGAGCAGTGTGGACAGTACCCACGCCCGTTCGAACAGCGTCAGCGGCGCGGCCACGGGGACGCCGCCGTTCTCGTGCTGCACCGACAGCAGGTAGGCGACACCGGGATGCTGCCCCTCGCCGAGCACGTCGTCGCCCAGCCACGCCGCCGTGGCGGCGGGAGAGCAGCCGACGAGCCGGTTGTCGACGGGCTGCACGGAGGTGGCGCCGCGCACGGAGGGGCCGAACAGTTCCAGCGAGTGCCAGAGCTTCTCCGGCACGGCATGGCCCTGGGCGAGCGCGTCCCGGATCGCGTCGAGCAGGTCCGCCCGGGTGCCGGCGGGCTCCGGTAGGGGCGTCCGTCCCAGCCGGGCGAGGTGCGCGTTCACCTCGGACAGCAGCGCGGGCACCATGATCTCGACCGCGACGGTGTCGGGCAGCGCGTCGAGCTCGGCGAGCCGCCGCGACAGGGCCTCCACGCCGCGGTCGGCCGCGGAGGTGACGGCCGGGTCCGTGCCCTCGCGATGTCGTTCGGTCAGCAGCGCCTCGGTGGCGCTCAGCGTGGTGACGAGGTCGTACTCGGCCGGGCCGCCCCAGGCGCCGTCGCTGCGCTGCTCCCTCAGCAGGAACGCCACCCGTTGTCGGTGGTGTGGCAGCGACGGCGCCAGGGCGACGAGCCGCGCGGTCTCGTAGACGCACGGCTCGAACTGCCCGTTCGGGTCGGCGGCCATGTCGGTGAGCAGGGTTCGTACTGTCTCGGCCGTACGGTCCAGCCAGGACACTCGCGGTGTCATGTGCGGCACTCCTCGGCAGCCACGTCGGTGCAGTTGTTTTCATGATCGAGTAGTCGATCGGCCACCGAACGTAGCACCGTTGCGCGCTCCGCGACATGATCTTGAGCCGAACGGAGCAGCGATCCGTCAGTGTCCGAGATGTCCGGACGTGGCGACGCGGAACTGCGCGCTGGTGCCCGTGAACGCCCGCACCGTTCCCGACAGCTCCTTCGCATCCCCGTGGTAGCGGATCCGGTAGGTGCCGTCGGGGGCGTCGGCCGGGACGTCCCACGACACGGTCACCGTCGAGGCGGAGATTCCGCGCCGTGCCCACTCCAGCGTGGTGGACCAGTCGCCGTCGTCGGCGACGCGCTGCCACTCACCGTCGTGCCACCGCTGCACCTCCACGTACGTGCTCCCGCGATGCAGGTCGTTGCCGGGGTGTGCTCCCGAGAAGACGGCGGTCGCGCGTTCGCCGGGCAGGTACAGCGACCTCGGTTGCGTGAGCACGTCCCCGAACCCCGTGCCGAGGACGGGGGTGTCGAGGATGACGCCGGGCTGCAGGGTGAGCTGCCGGTCCGAGAGGTCGGGCGGCGCGGTGCCGACGGGCACCTCCGTACCGTCGCGCAGGGCCGTGGCCAGCTCGTGTGCCGTCTGCCGGAGGGCGTCGAGTTCCCAGCGGCCGAACAACGTCGACCCGCCCTCGTAGTGTTGGGCGTCGTACTCCTCGGGTGTGGTGACGTAGTGGGCGTAGCCGTTGCTGTACCCGGCCACGAGGACGTCGCGCACATCGGCGCCCGTGGCCTCCGCGACCGTCTGCCGCAGCCGCAGCCCGGCCGAGATCGTCACCTCGCCGGGGATCGCGATCAGGTGCAGCGACCCGATGCGCACGAGCTGCACCGGGACCCGCTCCGTCACCCACGGGTAGAGGTCGTTCATCGCCCCGATGGGCACGGCCACGGCCTTCGGCGCCTGGCAGTCCCGCAGTGCGGGCGAGACCTCGTAGAGGATCGTGTCGGACACCGCGTCGAGCAGCGGGTTGTCGCCCTCGGCGAACAGCGGGAACGCGGGCCCGTCCTCGGTGCTGCCCGCCGCCATCGCCGCGCCCACGGCCGGATCGCACGTGCGGTGTTCGCGGCCGTCGGAGGTGAACTCCGGCCGCACCGTGACGTCGGAGAGGTCGATGTAGACGGTCGCGGCGTCGAGGCCGCCGCGCAGCGGCGTACCGGGGCGGTCGAGTTGGCCCGCCGCCGCCCGGTACTGCCGCAGGCCGATCTCGGCGGTGCGGTGGCGGTCCTCGGGTGTGGGCGACGGCGTGAGGTCCAGGTTGGGCGACATGTCACCCGCGTTGGTCTGCGCGAACGCGGCCACGAAGTCCGGCGTGGCGTCGTCGAGGTAGTCCACGCCCTCGACCCGGCGTTCCCAGTGGTAGGCCGCGTAGCCCTTGTTGTCGGCGCTGATCAGCCGGTTGTCTCCCGACATGCTCGTGTTGTGAGTCGGGAACCAGTTGATCGCGCCGACGGGCTCGCCCTGGCGCTCGACACGCAGCAGTGTCGTCTGAGGATCGATCGCGTCCGGGAAGAACGCGCGCTCGTCCTCGGGATTGCGGCCGAACGCCTCGTGCGAGCGGTTGGCGCTCGCGTCGGTGAGCTCGGCGTGGGTGAGCCGCAACGTCGACGGCGCGAGGTCGTCGTGCGCGCGGCGCACCGAGTCGAGGATGCCGTCGGCGATCGCGTCGAACGTCTTGGAGTGGAAGCCGAGCGTGGTGATGTTGTAGAGCAGGTGGTGTGCGTAGCCGCCGGGTCCCGAGTGCGTGTGGGTGGCGGTGAGCAGCACGTTCTGTTCGTCGTAGAGGTCGCCGTACTCGTCGGCGAGCCGGTCGAGCACCTCCTGGTGCACGCTGGAGAAGATCATCGGCGAGTCGACGACCACCAGCAGGACACGGGCGTCCGTCGCCTGGTCGACGATGACGAACGAGCGGGCTCGCAGCCGCGTGTGCAGGCCCTCGGCCTGCTGGTCGAGGCGGCCGTAGCCCATCATGCCGACCTCGGCGATCTCGCCGGTGGCGTCGGCGACGCCCCGCCCGACGAGGTAGCCCTGCCCGGACGACGCCGACGTTTGCACTCCGGTGACCGGGTCGGACTGAGGCCCGGCGTGTCCCGGCGTGGTGCCGGCCAGCGTCGCGACGAGCGCCGTCGCGGTGGCGAGTGCGCCGAGCCGGGCGGCGCGTCGTCCGCCGGCGTTGCCGCGCATCACCGCAGCACCTCCGTCGGCACGGTGTAGCCGCGGACCCGCTGCGGGTGGTCACCGACGGGGATGCGGGCGATCTCGCGGGGATCGTCGTAGGACACGACCGAGATGTCGTCACTGTCGCTGTTGGACAGGAAGCAGTAGCGGCCGTCCGGGGAGGTGGCGGCCCAGTAGGGCTTGTCGCCGGTCGGCACGATGGCGTCCACCGTGAGTGCCGGAGCCGACAGGATCGCCGCGTAGTCGGAGATCGTCCCGGCGTCGCAGATCTTGGTTTGGTCGTTGTTCACGGCGAGCCCGTGGTGGGCCGAGTCGAGCGGGTAGTCCCGCCGCTTCAGCTTCTTCGCCTCGTCCGACAGCGGCAGGTGCACGGTCCGCGTCCGCCGTTCCTCCTCCAGGTCGTACTCGACGAATCCGTTGTGGAACGACAGCTGTGCGTACATCGTGCGATTGTCGGGGAGCACCACGAACGGGCGGATGCCCACACCGAAGTCGATGACCTTCTCGACCTCCAGCGTCTCCGCGTCGATGATCGTCAGCTCGCGGTTGCCCTTGAGTCCGTCGAGCAGTGCGGCGTCGGGGGCGATGACGTTGCCGATCGAGGCGTTGTAGATCGTGCTGCCGTCGGCGGAGAAGCGGTTCTCGTGCGGGAAGTCGCCGGTGGGGACGTCGGCGACGACCTCGCCGGTGGCCGTGTCCACGACGTCGACGACGTCGGCGGTGGTGGCGGACACGAGCAGCCTGCCGCCGTCCGGGGAGAGCGCCATGTGGTCGGACCGGTAGCCGTGGACCCGCCGGTGCCAGAGCTGCTCGCCGGAGGCGATGTCGTACGCGGCGACGTCGCCGAGGCTGGGGCGCGACACGTACATGGTGCGGCCGTCCGGCGACACCATGATGTCGTCGACGAGCTGGTCGTGCCCCTCGCCCGCGGACGCGCGGACGATGCGCATCGCGATGCGCTGGTCGATCCGCATCTCGGAGACCCGCTCGTCGAAGTCCTCGACGACGTCGATGCGCTGGTACTTCTCGAACGTGCGGGCGTCGACGAGGTCGACGGTGCCGTCCCAGTTGTTGCCGACGAACATCACGTCGGTGCGGGGCTCGGCCAGTGCCGTGGGGGAGAGGGTGAACGCCAGAGCCGTCGCGGCGGACAGTACGCCCAGCCGCCGGAGTCGCTTCCGCATCGCGCCTACCTACTTCGTCGTAGATATGAATGGAATTCACGATTGTGGCGAGCGGCGATCAACGGCGCAAGAGGTCAGGCGAGCGAAGGTCGGGGAAGGTTGAGCGGATTCAGACGCCCCAGTCGGGACGCAACGGCATCGACGCCGCACCCGAGGGCGACGGCCTCACGCCCAGCACCTGGTGCAGCTCGATGCGGCGACGCTCGAAGCCCAGGCGGGAGGCGGCCATGTAGAGCGCCCACACGCGCGCTCGGCGCAGGCCCGCCTCCCGCACGGCGTCGTCCCAGTGCGCGTCGAGGTTGGCGCACCACGCCGCGAGGGTCCTCGCGTAGTGCTCGCGCAGGTTCTCCTCGTGGCGTACCTCGAAGCCGTTGTCCTGCATGGCCGAGACGAGCGTGCCCACGCCCTCCAGCTCGCCGTCGGGGAAGACGTAGCGGTCGATGAACGGGCCGGTGCGGTGGGCTTCACGGGTGGTCGGCCGGGTGATGCAGTGGTTGAGCAGTCGGCCTCCGGGACGCAGGCGGGCCGCGAGGAAGCGGAAGTAGCCGGGCAGGTTGCGAGCGCCGACGTGCTCGGTGAGGCCGATGGACGACACGGCGTCGAACCCGCTCTCGGTGACGTCGCGGTAGTCGCCGTGCCGGATCTCCGCCCGGTCGTCGAGACCACGGCGCCGCAGCTGCTCCTGCGCCCAGGACGCCTGCGCGCGCGACAACGTGACGCCCACGGCGTGCACCCCGTAGTGCTCCACGGCGTGGGCCACCATGCCGCCCCAGCCGCAGCCGACGTCGAGCAGCCGCATGCCCGGCCGCAACCCCAGCTTGCGGCACACGAGGTCGAACTTGTGGAACTGCGCCTGTTCGAGGGTGGCATCGGGCTCCGGGTAGCACGCGCACGTGTACGCCATCGACGGCCCGAGCACGAGCTCGTAGAACCGGTTGGACACGTCGTAGTGCTGCGCGATCGCCCTGCTGTCGCGGCCCTTCGAGCGCCGGATCCCGTTGAGTGCCCGGCGGATCCGGCCCGGTGCCTCCTCGGGCGGCGGCGGAATCAGTCGCAGGTACCGGGGGCCGAGATCGCGCAGGATCGTCCACTTGTCCGCCGCGTCGAGCCCGTCCAGGATGCCGCTCGTCGTGCGCAGGACCGCGTACAGGTCGCCCACGACGTCGAGCGCACCCGTGACGTACGCCCGGGCGAGGCCGAGTTCGCCGGGTGCCGACAGCAGGTACGACAGCGCCGCGGGCGAGCGGACCTCGATGCGCAGCGCCGCGTCCGGGGCGCCGGCGCGGCTGCCGTCGTACGCGGTGATGGTGACGGGCGCGTCGGCCTGCAGGAAGCGCGCGAGGGTGGTGCAGACGCCCAGGGCGGGCGCGCTCGTCGACTCCCGTGCGAGGTGCGGCCCGTCCACGTCCGGCCGTCGGCCCGAGGTGGTGTCGGGCGCTGCGTTACCCATCCGGCTCACGCTCCCTTCGACACGCGCCGGCGTGTCACTCGGCTCTGACGCACTTGTCGTACAGGTTCAGCAGTCGGCTCTCGGGGTCGTAGCGGCGCTTGACGCGCTCGTACGCCGTGCCGTTGTAGAGCCGCCAGAACGTGTCCTCGTCGTAGAACGCCTCGGAGTACAGCGACTTGCGCCCGCCGAGTTCGGTGACCGTGTCCTCGACCGCTCTGTTGTGCGCGTCGGGTCCGTCGGGCCGCCTCGGCACCGTGCCCCAGAACCCGAAGTTGACGTACAGCGTGTGCGGGTCCAGTTCGTACAGCGGCCACTGCCGGTCGGGATGGCGCTGGCGCACGGGGCAGATCCACACCGGACGCAGCGGTACCTCGCGGTGGAGGAAGTCGAGGAACTCCGCCGCCGCGTCCACTGGCACCTCGACGTCCTGGATCACCGCCTCGCGCCGCGGCTTGCCCAGCAGCCGGTACACCCGGTCGGACACCCCGTACCGGCGGTCGAGCGACACGAGTTTCCAGTACCGGTCCGAGCGCAGCCGCTGTGGCCCGAGCAGCAGGCGTACCGCGCGGTTCTGCACCCCGAAGGCGCGCGAGCACCAGAACCAGTCGGTGTCCCAACGCCACAGGTAGTCCCGCACGGGCAGGTAGTCGATGTCGTGCTCGCGGATCGAGCGGTAGTAGATGTCGAGCCACGTGTAGTCGCTGACCCGCGGTGCCTCGTCGGTGAAGGTGCCCAGCGTCAGGTAGAGCTCGTCCTCGCCGAACACGGTGCCGTCGACGAAGTCGGCCCGGTTCTCGGCGCAGACCCTCGCCAGCTCGGCGAAGTAGGCGTGGGGATCGGTGTACCGGAGGTGGCGCAGCCGCACGTACGGCCTGACCGGTTCCAGTTCGAGCCGCACGCGCAGCGCGTAGCCGAGCGTGCCGTACGAGTTCGGGAACGCGAAGAACAACTCGGCGTGCTCGTTGTCCGGACGGGCGAGCACCACCTCGCCGTCACCGGTGAGGATGTCGAGCTCCAGCACCGACTCGTGCGGCATGCCGTTGCGGAAGGACGACGCCTCGATGCCGAGTCCGGTGACGGCGCCGCCGACGGTGATCGTCTTCAGCTGTGGCACCACCATCGGCATCAGGCCGTGCGGCAGGGTCGCGTCGACGAGCTGCTCGTAGGTGACCATGCCCTCCACGTCCGCGGTACGCGAGACGGGGTCGACGCGCAGTACGTGCGTCAGGTCGGAGACGTCGAGCCCCGGCAGGTCGCGGCGGCGGCGCGGCCGGAAGAGGTTCGACGTCGGCTTGGCGAGGCGGACGGGAGTGTCCGACGGCTGAGCGAGGAACGCCGCTCGCAACGCCTCCACACGTTCCGCGTAGCCGGGTGCGAGCGAGGACGAGGCGCCCGCGGGCGGGCCCGGCTCCCGAGACGACGCAGACCGGTTGTCCAGCACCATGCATTCCAGGATCGCCCCTGGTGGCAGGTGGTGCACGACGAGCGGCGCGCTGTCACTCGGTGCTGCCGCCGGTTGGCCCGACCGGGCGGTCGCCCTCGACTTCGGCCAGCCGGTGGCGCAGTCGGGCGAGCTCGGCGTTCGCCTCGGCCAGCTCGCGCTCCAGTTGCAGGATGCGTTGCGCCGACACGAGGGTGTGCCCCTCGTCGAACAACTCCCGCAACCGGCCGGCCAGGCCGAGTTGGTGGCGGGAGTAACGGCGGTGGCCACCGCTCGACCGCTTCGGCGTGACGACGCCCGCGTTGTCGAGGCTGCGCAGGAAAGGTTGCTCCACTCCGAGCAGCTCGGCGGCCTGGCCCGTGCTGAAGGCGGGGTAGTGCTCGTCGTCGAGCTTCCGCAGGTCCATCGCGGCTCTCTCCCGGTGCAACGTGGTTCGACACCAGCCCGACCAGCTTACCTTCCGCGGCTGGTTGACCCAATCTGCATCGATCGCTATACATTTTATGTGATCAGTAGGCAGGTAACCGGCAACACTCGATAGAAGTGGGTGACACTGTCGTGACTGTTCTGGACTCTCCGACCACCACCGAGCTCGACGACGCGGGCAACGCCGTGGAGCGGGCCGGGCAGAGCGTGCACCGGGCGTGCACGGCGCTCACTCGCCGCGGCGACGACGTGCGAGCTCTGCGTGCGGCCGTGCGCAGCGCGGCGCGGCTCACCCGCGCGCTCGCCGCGGCCGTGGACGGCATCGCCGAGCACGCGCCCCGCGCGGCCGGTGGCGGAGCGGCGACCGACGAGCTCGTGGCCGATCTGGCGGCCCTGCGCAACTGCCTCGCCGCGGGCGCGGCGGTGGTGGACCCGGCACTCGACGACCTCCGCGAGTGGGCCGTCCTCGACACCGACCGCGAGTTCGCGCGGCGCTACCAGGAGTGGGCCGCCGCGAGCACCCCCGCCGGGTCGTAACGACGGCGCGCGGCCTCCCACGCCGACCCGGCGTCCCCGACGTGACGCGTCCAGTCCACGCAGCCTCGCGGCAGCGCGCTACCGGGGTACCCGGTGCCGCCCGCGGCGGTGACGAGCTCGTGGAGCGTCGCGTTGCGCTCCAGGCGGCGGGCCAGGTCGATCGGGTCGTGCGGGTCGGCGACGGTCAGCAAGCCGAACAACCACACGGGTTCCTCCGCCGTGGCCGGCGTCGGCAGGCGCAACAGCGGCGTGGTGATCCGGTCCGCTCGCAGCGGGTAGAGCAGCACCGTGTCCGAATCGCCGACGTCCACGGTGTCCAGCGCCTGCCCGACGACGTCGGCGACCTCGGCGTCGGGCAGGAACACCGTGAGCCACGGATGCGGGCGGTACCACTCGCCGTTGTCCCGCAGGAGCCGTTCGCCGTCGGCCATCCGGTCGCAGAAGTCACCGTAGGAGTACTCGGCGGTCTCGGTGAGGGAGGCCTCGAACGACAGATCCGCCAGCAGCGCATCCTCGTCCACATCAGACGGTAGGAGGTAGTACGAGGTGGCGTCGAGGCGGTAGAGCCACGCCCCCTCCTCGCGCAGCACCCGGCCCTCGACGTGGTCGAACCGCTCCTCGTCGACCACGGTGCGCTGGTCGGCCAGGAACGCGGTCACGTCGCGGTAGTACAGCTTGCGCCGCCGCGCGCTGCGGGCAGCGGTGACGAGACCCACCGTGGCGCGGGTGATCACCCCGCACTGCCCCGAACCCGCCCGCACCGCGTCGAAGAGGTCGCGGTCCCGCTCGGGCGAGCACCGCACGATCTCACCCCGGCCGGTCACCACCTCCAGCTCGACGACGGCGTCGGTCTGGGCTCCGTGCCGATGGCTCGCTCCACCGAGACCGCCGACCGACAGGGTGCCGCCCACCGAGAGGCCGAGATAGTCGGGCAGCACCGCGGGCGTGAGCCCCCGCGCGAGCGCCGACTCCGTGACCCGACGCCACGAGGCGCCCGCGTCGGCCACCACCTCGCGACCGGTACCGGGATGGACCCGCGCCAGGCCCCCGAGGTCGACGACCACACCGCCCTCGGTCAGGCTCTGGCCGAAGCACGAATGTCCCGTGCCACGCAGCGCCACCGGAGTCCCGGTGTCGGAGGCGAAGGCGAGCACGGCCGCGACGTCGGCCGCACAGGACGGTCGCACCACCGCGCCGGGACGCGCGTGCACGAGCCCGCCCCAGTCGCGCGAGAACCGGGCGAGAGTCGCCTCGTCGTCGCTGACGTGAAGAGGACCGGGACCGGGGGCGGAGCGAGACAGACGAGCGGCGAGCGACACGGCGTGACTGTAGCGGCCCCCGCGGTAGTGCTCCGGAGGTGTTCGGGCGAGCAGTGACCAACGCTGTCCGTCCGCTGTTCCCCTGGCGTCGCGGCGGGTCGTAATCACTCGGATGCAGGCTGCACGCCCGCGCTTCTGGACCGATTTTCACCAGATCAGGAAGGCGGAAAAGTGTGTTTTCCGTCTCTCTGGCCGGGTATGTCCTGCAAGATCATTCGTGTGCGAGAAGGAGCGAGCGATGCGTGACCTCGACATCGACCCCTACCGGACCGACACCTCCGAACCGGCCGACGGCCGGCCTCGCGGCGGTGCGTTGGACGACGACGAGGAGTTGGAACCCACCATCGTGCGAGGCCGCGAATAGGACGACGGCCCACCACGCGGCGCCCGCCCTGGGGCGGCCACGTGGTGGGCCGGTCGTCGATGTCGTCCGTTTCCCGGGTCCGGTCAGGACTCGGGCGCCTCGAAGGGCGGAGCCGTGTGATCGTCGTCGGCGGGCGGCTCCGGGTCTCTCCACTCCTCGGCGCGGTTGGGACCGTTTCCCTTGAGCATGCCCTGCATCTCGGCCTTCAGCTCCTCGTCCTCGCGAGGACTGTGGGTATCGCTCTCACGGTGCATGTGCGCCTCCCTTCTCGGCAGCGGGCTTCCCGTGTCTCGCCGACGCGAAACGCCGGGTTGACCTCCGCCCGCCCGGGTATCCGGGGGCGGTCCGTCGAGTTCGCGGACGACGACGATCCGCGAGGAGGGAGCGGGGACATGAGCGCAGAGAATCCCGACCCCGATCCGCGCACCACGCCCGGGCTCGAACCCGGAGGAGGCGTGAGCCCCGGTGACACACCGCCGGACTCCGGTCAGACGTTCGGCGTGTCCCACCCGCAGCCACGGCCGAGCCGGAAGATGTCCATCGCGTGGCTCGTCACCACCGTCGTGGTCGTGGCGCTCATCGCCGGGTTCTTCCTCACGTACCTGATCGTCTACCTGATGCGGTAACTGATTCATGGCCCCACGTGGCGAGGAGGTCCGTGTGCCCAAACGCATTCTGATCATCGGGGGCGGCTATGTCGGCCTCTACACCGCGCTCAAGCTGCAACGAGGTCTGCGTCCCGGCGAGGCCGAGGTGACGGTGGTCAACCCCGAGAACTACATGGTGTACCGGCCGCTGCTGCCCGAGGTCGCGTCCGGCACGCTCGAACCGCGGCACGCGGTGGTGCCGCTGCGGGCGGTGTTGCGCAAGGCCAGGTTCCTCTCCGGTGCCCTGACCGCACTGGACACCTCGACCTCGACCGCCACCGTGCGGCCCATCGCGGGCCCGGAGCTGACGCTCGACTACGACGAACTCGTGCTCGCCCTGGGGGCGACGTCGAAACTGCTGCCGGTGCCCGGGCTCGTGGAGAACGGCGTCGGCTTCAACTCGCTCGCGGAGGCCGCACACCTGCGCGACCACGTGCTGCGGCAGCTGGAGATCGCGTCGGCGACCACCGATCCGAAGCTACGGCGACGGGCGTTGACGTTCGTGTTCGTCGGCGGCGGCTACACCGGTGTGGAGGCCATCGCCGAACTGCAGGACATGGCCATCGACGTGCTCGAGGGCTACCCGGACGTCGACCGTTCGGAGATGCGCTGGATCCTCGTCGAGGCGATGGACCGCATCCTCGGCACCGTGAGCGCCGACCTCGCGGAGCTCGCGACCACCGAGCTCACCGCACGCGGCATCGACATCCGCACCGGGACGCTGCTGGAGTCGGCGGAGGACGGCGTGCTGCAGCTGTCCGACGGCGCGAAACTGGCGTCCGACACGCTCGTGTGGGTCGCGGGCACGCGCCCCCAGCCGATCCTCGGCGAGCTCGGCCTGCCGGTGGACGACCGGGGCAGGCTCGTCGTCGACGACACCATGCGCGTCAACGGGCACCCGAACATCTGGTCCGCGGGCGACTGCGCCGCGGTGCCCGACCCGGAACAGGGCGGAACCTGCCCGCCCACTGCGCAACACGCAGTGCGGCAGGCGCAGCAGCTCGGTGACAACCTGCTGCTGACGTTGCGGGGACACGCTGTGAAGCCGTTCCGGTACAACAGCCGGGGCGAATTCGTGACACTGGGGAAGAACAAGGCCGTGGGCGAGGTGCTCGGCCACAAGGTCGACGGGTCGTTGGCCTGGGCGCTGCGCCGGGGCTACTACGCCACGCAGATCCCGACGTGGAACCGCACGGCCCGCGTGCTCTGCGACTGGCTCGTCGGCATGCCGTTCGGCCACGACGTCGTGAACTTCGGCTCCCGCGAGGAACCCCGAGGCGCCTTCAAGGAAGCCGCCCCGAAGAAGTAACCGTGTCCGCGAGTTGCGCACGCGTGTCCGCAGTTGTCGTACGCGTGTCCGCGAGTTGCGCACGCGTGTCCGCGTCTCCCGTACGCGGGTTCGCTTTTTCGCGTCCTGAGCGGGTGCGGCGTGCTTGACTGATCACCATGTCGATCAACCGGCCCGCCGTGCCCCTGCGCGGTGACGAGCGGGAGACCCTGCGCGCGTTCCTCGACTACCATCGCGCGACGCTGGCGTGGAAGTGCGAACGCTTGTCCGACGAGGAGCTACGCCGCCGGTCCATGCCGCCGTCGACGTTGTCGCTGCTGGGGCTCGTCCGGCACCTGGCCGAGGTGGAACGCGCCTGGTTCCGGCGGGTGATCGACGGGGAGGACGTGCCGTTGGTGTGGTCGGCGGACGGCGACTACCAGGTGGCCTACGACGCCCGCACGGCGACGCGAGCGGAGGCGTTCGCGGCGTGGGAGGCGGAGGTCGAGCACTCTCGGCGCATCGAGCGCGAGGCGGAGTCGCTCGACGTCACCGGGCACGACCCGCGTTCGGGTGAGCAGGTGTCGCTGCGGCTCGTGATGTTGCACCTGATCCACGAGTACGCGCGACACAACGGGCACGCGGACTTCCTCCGGGAGGGCGTCGACGGCACCGTCGGTGCCTGACGCCGTCGTGTGGTCCGCACCGCATCGACAGGTTCCGACCACGAATGCAGCGATCCTGCGTACCGGAAGCGCGGACACGCGTACGCAGCTCGCGGACACGAGTGCGGGAAGCGCGGACTCGCGTACGCAGCTCGCGGACACGGCGTGGGCGTTTACTCCGGACGGTGCCAGGAAACCCCCGTCTGCGTGAAGAACATCTTTGTGTTGGCACTGGACGACGAGAACACCCGCACGCTTTACACGGTTCCCGGGGCGGAGAACTACCGGTTCCACTCGCTGCTCACCGTGGACGAGACCCAGGTCGGCGAGATCGACGTGGATGCGCTGTTCGACAAGGCAGTGTCCGAACTGGACGCTTTCGACGGGTCCGTCGACGCCATCGTGTCGTACTGGGACTTCCCTTCCTCGACGCTGCGGGCGATGCTCTGCGAGCGCTACGGGCTGCCCGGGCCGTCGGTGGAGTCGGTGGTGAAGTGCGAGCACAAGTACTGGTCCCGCCTCGAACAGCAGAAGTCGATCGACGAGTATCCCCACTTCGGCATCGTCGACCTCGACGAGCGCAGACCCCGTCCTCCCGAGGGCGTGCGCTATCCGATGTGGTTGAAGCCGGTCAAGTCGTACTCGTCGGAGCTCGCCTTCCTGGCGCGCGACGACGCCGAGTTCGACGACGCCGTCGCCAGGATCCGCGAGGGGATCGGCCGCATCGGCAAGGCGTTCGACAGCGTCCTCGACCGGCTGGACCTCCCTTCGGAGATCCGCGAGGTGGGTGGGCAGGCGTGCCTGGCCGAGGAAGCGCTGTCGGGTGTGCAGTGCGCCACCGAGGGCTACGTCCACAACGGCGAGGTCGTCGTGTACGGCGTGCTCGACTCGATCGACTACCCGGGCCATTCGTCGTTCCTGCGCCACCAGTACCCGTCGCAGCTTCCCGCGGAGTCGCAGCGCCGACTGCGCGACGTCTCCCAGCGCGTGATCAGCCAGATCGGCATGGACAACTCGACCTTCAGCATCGAGTTCTTCTGCGATCCGTCCTGCCACGACGTGGCCCTGCTGGAGATCAACCCGCGGCACTCGCAGTCGCACGCCGAGATGTTCGAGTGCGTCGACGGCATCGCGAACCACCACGCGATGGTGCAGCTCGGGCTCGGTCGTGACCCCGAACTGCCGTCGGGCGAGGGGCCGTACAACATCGCCGCGAAGTGGTATCACCGGCGTTTCGTCGACGGTGTGGTGTCGTCGGTGCCGAGCGCGGAGGACATCGAACGGGTCCGCGGCGAGCTGGGCGGTGTCGAAGTGGACATCGTGCCCAAGGCGGGTCAGCGGTTGTCGGATCTGTCGGGCCAGGACAGCTACAGCTACGAACTCGCCCACATCTTCGTCGGTGCTCGCGACGAGACCGACCTGGTGCGGAAGTACGAGCGCTGCGTCGACGCGTTGCCGTTCGGTTTCGAGGACCACTGACGAACTTCGACTAGGAGGCTGCCGGCGTGCTGCGCGAGGTCGACTCGCTGCCCGAGGACATCGTCGTCGACGAACACGTGTGGATCACCGTCTCGGACGGGACGCGACTGGCCGCGAAGATCTGGCGGCCCGTGGTATCGGACCGCGAACCGGTGCCCGGGCTGCTGGAGTACATCCCGTACCGCAAGCGGGATCTCACGGCCATCCGCGACTCGATCCACCACCCGTACCTGGCCGGACACGGTTACGCCTGCGTGCGCGTGGACATGCGGGGGACCGGGGAGTCCGAGGGCGTGCTCACCGACGAGTACCTGGAACAGGAACAGCGGGACGCCGAGGACGTGCTGGACTGGCTCGCGCGGCAACCGTGGTGCACCGGTGAGCTGGGCATGTTCGGCATCTCGTGGGGCGCGTTCGCGGCGTTGCAGGTGGCCGCACGCAAGCCGCCGAACCTCAAGGCGATCGCCATCTCGTCGTTCACCGACGACCGCTACGCCGACGACTTCCACTACATGGGCGGCTGCATGCTGTCGGACAACCTCGCCGAGTCCGGCACCATGTTCGCCTACAGCACGCTACCGCCCGACCCCGCGCTGGTGGGGGAGCGGTGGAAGGACATGTGGCGCGAGCGGGTCGACGCCGCGGGGCCGTGGGTCGACACGTGGTTGCACCACCAGCGCCGCGACGCCTACTGGACGCACGCGTCGGTCAACGAGAACTACGCCGACGTGCGCTGTCCGGTGCTGGCGACCAGCGGGTGGGCCGACGGGTACTCGAACGCCGTGGCCCGGTTGCTCGCCCACGTCGACGTCCCGCGCAAGGGGTTGATCGGCCCGTGGTCGCACAAGTACCCGCACCTCGGGGAGCCGGGCCCCGCCATCGGTTACCTGCAGGAACTCGTGCGGTGGTGGGACCACTGGCTCAAGGGTGTGGACAACGGTGTGATGGACGGCCCGATGCTGGTGACGTGGATGCAGGACAGCGTCCCTCCGTCGACGTCCTACCACCGGCGGCCGGGCCGCTGGGTGGGCGAGCCGGAGTGGCCGTCACCGAACGTCCGGCCCGTCGCGCTGCCGCTCGCCCGGCACCGGCTGGCCGAGCCCGGCGAGACGGTGCCCGGCGAAGACCTCACCGTGCAGTCACCGTTGTCGGTCGGCCAGTTCGCGGGGAAGTGGGCGTCGTACAACGCGCCGCCCGACCTGCCGTACGACCAGCGTGAGGAGGACGGCGGCTCGCTCGTGTTCGAGACGGAGCCGTTGACCGAGGACGTGGAGGTGCTGGGCGCGCCGCGCGTGACGCTCGACATCGCCGCCGACCGGCCGGTGGCGATGGTGGCGGTGCGGCTCTCCGACGTGCTGCCCGACGGCCGGGCCACCCGGGTGACCTACGGTCTGCTCAACCTGACCCACCGGGACGGCCACGAGCACCCGCAGCCCGTCGTCCCCGGTGAACGGTGTCGCGTCGATGTGGATTTCAACGTCGTGGCCCAGCGGTTCGCGGCCGGGCACCGGATCCGGTTGTCCGTGTCGTCGTCCTACTGGCCGCTGGCGTGGCCGCCGCCGGAACCCACGACGTTGTCCGTGCGGACCTCGTCCAGTGAACTGGTGCTGCCGGTGCGTGAGGTGGCCGGCGAGGAACCGGTGATCGAGTTCGGGCAGCCGGAGGGTGCGAAGCCGATCAGCACCACCCAGCTGCGGCCGAGCAGACACTCCTGGACGGTCTCCCGTGATCTCGTGCAGTACGAGTCGGCGCTCGACATCGTGAAGGACGCCGGGACCATCGCGTTCCCCGACCACGACGAGCTCGAAGTCAGCCGGTGCGCGCACGAGCGGTACAGCTGGGTGGCCGACGACTTCGAGACGGTGCGTGGCGTCACCGAGTGGACCATGGCCTTCGCCCGTGGTGACTGGGAGGCGACCACGGTCACGCGGCAGGAGCTCACGTGCACGCGCACGGAGTTCCACCTGCACGCCCGGCTCGACGCCTACGAGGGCACCAAACGGGTGATGTCCCGGAACTGGGAGAGCACCATCCCCCGCGACTGTGTCTGACGAGGTGCTCCGACATCGTGTCCGCGCCCTGCGTACGTGTGTTCGCGTCGCAGGGCGCGAACACACGTACGGGAAGCGCGGACACGATGTCAGTCGGGCAGGGTCAGCTTCACGATCTGGGCGGTGGCCTCGCCCCGGGGAGTGCGGTAGGTGACCGTGTCGCCTTCCGACCGGCCCACGAGCGCGTGGCCCAGCGGGCTGTCCGCCGTCAACGACGACGTGTCGTCGTCGTCCGCCTCGTCGGCGAAGCCGACCACCACCATGTCCTCGGTGCTGCCGTCGTCGAAACGCAACGTGACCCGCGTACCGGAGGGCAGCCCGCGCTCCTGCTCGGCGGTCGGCCCCCCGTACAGCAGGTCGGTGACCTCGGCGATGCGCCGGTCGACCCGCGACACCACTTCGGCACGCTCCAGCAGGTCCGCCTGGTCGGCGCTGTCGCCGAGCGGATCCTCACCGAGCTTGGGTGCCAGGGCCTCTCGTTGCCTGCGCAGCGAGTCGAGCTCGCGTTCCAGACGCGCGCGGGTGGCCGGGCTCAAACCTGGGGTCGACGTCATGGACCCATTGTCCGGCCAGGCCGCCCGGCTCGCCACGCGCCCTGATCAGACCCGGTAACCCGCCTTCCGCAGTGCGTCGGCCATCGCACCGCCGCCGGACCGGCGGTCGCCCCGCTTGCGGTTCTGCTTGCCCTGACCGCCCTGGCCACCGCCCTGGCCGCCCTGCCGCTGCGTGTTCTTCGGATCCTGCGACTTCGCCGACCCCTGGCCCTTGCGGCCGCCTCGGCGCCCGTCCTGCCCCGCCGTGGGTTCGTCGTCGAGCCGCAGCGTGAGCGAGATGCGCTTGCGCGGCACGTCCACGTCGAGGACCTTGACCGTCACGACATCGCCCGATTTGACGACGTCGTGCGGGTCGGAGACGTACTGGTGCGACATGGCGGACACGTGCACGAGACCGTCCTGGTGGACGCCGATGTCGACGAACGCGCCGAACGCCGCCACGTTGGTGACCACGCCCTCCAGGCGCATGCCGGGCTTGAGGTCGGCCAGCGTGTCGACGCCGTCGGCGAACGTCGCCGTCTTGAACTCCGGACGCGGGTCGCGGCCGGGCTTCTCCAGCTCGGCGAGGATGTCGGTGACCGTCGGCACGCCGAACTTCTCGTCGGCGAACGTCTCGGGCTTCAGCGAGCGCAGGGTGCGGGAGGCGCCGATGAGCTCCCGGATGCCGACGCCCGCGTGGTCGAGGATGCGCCGCACGACGGGGTAGGACTCGGGGTGCACGGCGGAGGCGTCGAGCGGGTCGTCGCCGTCGGGGATGCGGAGGAAGCCCGCGCACTGCTCGAACGCCTTCGGGCCGAGGCGAGCGACGTCCTTGAGCGCCGTCCGGGTACGGAAGGGTCCGTTGGCGTCGCGGTGGGCGACGATGTTCTCCGCCAGCCCGGTGCCGATGCCGGACACGCGGGCCAGCAGGGGAGCGGACGCGGTGTTGAGGTCGACGCCCACCGCGTTCACGCAGTCCTCCACGACGGCGTCGAGCGAGCGCGACAGTTTCGTCTCGGCCACGTCGTGCTGGTACTGGCCGACGCCGATCGACTTCGGGTCGATCTTGACGAGTTCGGCCAGCGGGTCCTGGAGCCTGCGGGCGATGGACACGGCCCCGCGCAGCGACACGTCGAGGTCGGGCAGCTCCTGCGACGCGTAGGCCGACGCCGAGTACACCGACGCGCCCGCCTCCGACACGACGACCTTGGTGATGCCGAGGTCGGGGTGCTTCTTGGCGAGGTCGCCGGCGAGCTTGTCGGTCTCGCGCGACGCGGTGCCGTTGCCGATGGCGACGAGTTCGACACCGTGCGCGCGGACGAGACGTTCCAGCGTGGCCAGTGCGTCGTCCCACCGGGACTGCGGTTTGTGCGGGTAGATCGTGTCGGTGGCGACGACCTTGCCGGTGCCGTCCACGACCGCCACCTTCACACCGGTGCGGTAGCCGGGGTCGAGCCCCATGGTCGGGCGGGTTCCGGCGGGCGCGGCGAGCAGCAGGTCGCGCAGGTTGGCCGCGAAGATGCGCACGGCCTCGTCCTCGGCGGCCTGCCGCAGGCGCATGCGCAGGTCGATGCCGAGGTGCAGCAGGATCTTCGTGCGCCACGCCCAGCGCACCGTGTCGCGCAGCCAGCGGTCGGCGGGCCGGCCCGCGTCGGAGATGCCGTGGCGTTCGGCGATGCGGGTCTCGTAGTGGTCGGCCTCGGCGCCCGGTTCGACGGGCTCGGTGGTGAGGTCGAGGATTTCCTCCTTCTCACCGCGGAAGAGCGCCAGGATGCGGTGCGACGGCAGCTTCGCGAGCGGTTCGGCGAAGTCGAAGTAGTCGGCGAACTTGGCGCCGTCGGTCTCCTTGCCTTCGCGGACCTTCGAGGTCAGCCAGCCTCGGGTCCACATGGTCTCGCGGAGTTCGCCGATGAGGTCGGCGTCCTCGGCGAAGCGTTCCACGAGGATGGCGCGTGCCCCCGCGAGCGCGGCGGCGGCGTCGGCGACACCCGCGTCGGCGTTGACGAACGCCTCGGCCGCGGTGGTCGGGTCCTGCGTGGGGTCGGACAGCAGGCCGTCCGCCAGCGGTTCGAGGCCGGCCTCCCTCGCGATCTGGGCCTTGGTGCGGCGCTTGGGCTTGTAGGGGAGGTAGATGTCCTCGAGACGGGCCTTCTCCTCGGCGGCCATGATCCGGGCTTCGAGCTCTTCGGTGAGCTTGCCCTGGGAGCGGATGGATTCGAGGATCACCGTGCGCCGGTCTTCGAGCTCCCGCAGGTAGCGCAGGCGTTCCTCGAGGGTGCGCAGCTGGGTGTCGTCGAGGCCGCCCGTCACCTCCTTGCGGTAACGCGCGATGAACGGCACCGTCGAGCCGTCGTCCAGCAGGGCCACGGCGGAGTGGACCTGCTCGGAGCGGACACCGAGTTCGCCGGCGATCTTGTCATGAAGGGACGTCCTGTCAGCCACGACACCGAATTGTGCCTGCTGCGCTCGGCGCTCATGATGGCCCCATGACCGAAACCGGCACTGTCGGCCCGGTCGACCCGAGGCCGCGCAGCCGCGACGTCACCGACGGCGTCGAACGCACGGCCGCGCGAGCGATGTTGCGCGCCGTGGGCATGGGCGACGCCGACTTCGCGAAGCCGCAGGTGGGCATCGCCTCGTCGTGGAACGAGATCACCCCGTGCAATCTGTCACTGCGCAGGCTCGCGGACGCCGGCAAGCAGGGCGTGCACGCGGGTGGTGGCTACCCGCTGGAGTTCGGCACGGTGTCGGTGTCGGACGGCATCAGCATGGGACACCGGGGCATGCACTTCTCGCTCGTGTCGCGGGAGGTCATCGCCGACTCGGTGGAGACGGTGCTGGAGGCCGAGCGCCTCGACGGAGCCGTGCTGCTGGCCGGGTGCGACAAGAGCCTGCCGGGGATGCTGATGGCCGCGGCGCGCATCGACGTGGCGGCCGTGTTCGTGTACGCGGGGTCCACGCTGCCCGGTCGGCTCGACGGCCGTGAGGTCACCATCATCGACGCCTTCGAGGCGGTCGGTGCGTGTGCGCGCGGATTGATCGGCTCGGACGAGGTCGACCGGGTCGAGCGCGCCGTGTGTCCCGGCGAGGGCGCGTGCGGGGGCATGTACACGGCCAACACGATGGCGTGCGCCGCCGAGGCGCTGGGCATGTCGTTGCCCGGGTCGGCGAGCCCGCCGTCCGTCGACCGCAGGCGCGACGGCTACGCGCGCGCCAGCGGTGAGGCGGTCGTCGAGATGCTGCGCCGCGGGATCAGCGCGCGCGACATCCTCACCCGGGAGGCGTTCGAGAACGCCGTCGCGGTGGTGATGGCGCTGGGCGGCTCGACCAACGCGGTGCTGCATCTGCTCGCCATCGCGCACGAGGCCGGGGTGCCGCTGACGCTGGACGACTTCTCGCGCGTCGGCGACCGTGTGCCGCACCTGGCCGACGTCAAGCCGTTCGGCAAGTACGTGATGACCGCCGTGGACCGGGTCGGCGGTGTTCCCGTGGTGATGCGGGCGCTGCTCGACGCGGGCCTGCTGCACGGCGACTGCCTGACGGTCACCGGGCGGACGGTGGCGGAGAACCTCGACGAGGCCGGGCCGGGCGAACTCGACGGCACGGTGCTGCGCACGCTGTCGAACCCGATCCACGCCTCGGGCGGCATCACGATCCTGCACGGCAGCCTCGCGCCGGAGGGCGCGGTGGT
This sequence comes from Saccharomonospora azurea NA-128, assembly GCF_000231055.2. Classification (GTDB taxonomy): domain Bacteria; phylum Actinomycetota; class Actinomycetes; order Mycobacteriales; family Pseudonocardiaceae; genus Saccharomonospora; species Saccharomonospora azurea. The sequence continues at coordinate 3,861,079 of NZ_CM001466.1, forward strand.
GAAGAGCGCGGGTTTCGACCGGTCCCGGTTCGAGGGCCGGGCGCGGGTGTTCGACGGCGAGCAGGCGGCGATGGCCGCGCTGCCGGAACTGGTGGCGGGCGACGTCGTGGTGATCCGTTACGAGGGGCCGCGCGGCGGGCCGGGGATGCGCGAGATGCTGGCCGTCACCGGGGCCATCAAGGGCGCCGGGCTGGGCCGGGACGTGCTGTTACTGACCGACGGCCGGTTCTCGGGCGGCACCACCGGGTTGTGCATCGGCCACGTGGCGCCGGAGGCCGCGCACGGCGGTCCGATCGCGTTCGTGCGCGACGGGGACCGCATCGTCGTCGACCTGGAGAACCGGACGCTCGACCTGCTCGTCGACGACGCCGAGCTCGCGCGGCGGCGCGAGGGGTGGCGGGCGCCGGAGGTCGAGCACCGGGGCGTGCTGGGCAAGTACGCGCGGCTCGTGGGCTCGGCGTCCGTGGGAGCTGTGTGCTCGTAACGGCGTTCAGCCGCCGAGTTTCTCCTCGATCCACCTGACCCCGAAGTCGACCACGTCGGCGGCCTCGAACAGGTGGCTGCGGGCGGCACCGACCTGCCCCGTGCGCCCGAAGCCCGCCGCCAGCAACTCCTCGCCGATCACGCCGAACGCGTCCTCGTCCGCGCCCACGACGGGCGAGTAGTCGAAGGCGCCGTTCTCCGAGTCGATGTCGGAGAACCGCCGCCACATCCGCTCGCCGTCCACGTCGATGGGCATCTCGTAGGAGACGAAGATCTTGTTCGGGGCGTCGGCGAGGGCCTCCGCGTGGTGCAGCAGGGTGAGCGTGTCGAGCGGAGCCCCGAGCATGAGCACCCGACCGCCGACCTCCGCCAGCCGGGCGAGCGGACTGTCCGGGCCGTGTGGGCCGTCCCACGGATGGTCGGACATCAGCTCCTCCGCGCGCAGGCCCACGGCGGCGAAGCTCGCGTCGGGATGCCTGCTGCGCACGGCACCGGGCCAGCGGCGCAGGGCCTCAGGTAACCGACCGTTCGCGTGGTCGGCTTCGCTGAGATCGGGGTGGAAGGCGGGATGCTCCGCCCGGATCCGCTCCTGCCACTGCCGGGGCCACGTGAGGAATTCGTACGGTGGTGCGTCGTTCCAGCCACACGTGACCATCAACGTCCCTCGTGGACCGACCACGTCCAGCAGCGCGTGGATGACCGTGGTGGGCCCGCCCGCGACGTAGCCGATGGCCGACAGCCGGGTGTGGAACATGACCGTGTCGCCGCTCCGCAGACCGAGCGCGTCGAGGTCGCGCGCGAGTCGGCTGCGCGTCACGGGACCGTTCGAGCGCCCTAGCAGGGCGGAGGTGTCCATGTCGCGAAGTGTAGGTCGAGAGACCCGACCGGATGATTCCGAAATCTCGGTTCCGGACACGCCCTCGGGCAGCCCGATTCTGTCGGCCCCCACTGATACTCAATGAGCACCACAGCACCACACGCGGGGAGGCGACACATGGTGAAGGCACTTGTGGCCACGGCGGCGACCCAGGGGTTCCGCGACAGCGACTACCACTGGTGCGTCGAGGGCGAACTGGTGTGGATCGCACCGACGTGTGCGAAGGACCGCGACGACCCCGACGGCGGGTGTGGTTGCGGTCGGGGGTTCGCCGGGCTGTCGTCGCACCGCGCCACCACCACGGCGATGGTGCGGACCCTGCACGGCATCAGCCGTGAGGACTACATCATGGTGCTGCGGTCCAGTGTGGAGGAACAGGGTTACGACATCGCCGACGTGGCGGCTCTGGCCGACTCGCTGCTCGACCTGGTCGCCGACCTACCGGACGGCGCGGTGCTGGAACACCGGCTCAACTACGTGCAGGTGAGGCAGGGGGTTCCGTGACCCCCGGCCCCGGTGGGGCGGGGAGCGCGGGCAGTCCGTCGATGCTGTGGGAGTTCCGCCGACGCTGGTAGTCGAGCAGGTTCTCCGGCGTTCTGCGACCGTTGTGCCGCGTGAGCAGGTCGCGGTCGTGCTGGTAGGCCATGACCGGCACGGAGAAGCCGCACGAGTCACTGACCCGCTCCACCGTGACGTCGATGATGGCCCGCAGAGCAGGACCGGGTTCGGTGTCGAACCGCGCGAGCAGGTCGGCGAAGCCGGGGGAGTCGGGGAACACGGCTTCACCGCGCCCGTGCAGCCGCACGATGTTCGGCGGGCCCTCGAACGCGCAGAACATGATCACGATGCGTCCGTTCTCCCGCAGGTGCGCGATCGTTTCGACCCCGCTGGCCGTGTAGTCGAGATAGGCCACCCGGTGGTCGTCGAGGACGGCGAAGCTGCCCATGAGCCCCTTCGGGGACACGTTGACGTGTCCGTCCACGGACGTCGGGGCCGTGCCGACGAAGAACACCGGCTGCGCCAGCAGGAAGTCACGCAAGCGGTCGTCGATCCGATCGTGCAGTTTCACGCGGGACCTCCCGGGCGAGTCGGCGCTCGTCACACGGCAACCTACCCGAGTTCGATCATTCCCGGCATGCGTCGCCCTGGGCCGTGGTGAGCTACGGTCGGCCGCGAGGAGGTGCCCGGCATGGTCGCCAGAGTGGTCGTCGCGGCCCCCGGCACGGGGCAGGGCAAGACGAGCGTCGCCACCGGGCTGATGGCCGCTCTCCGGGCACGCGGGCTCGCGGTGTCCGGGCACAAGATCGGCCCCGACTTCATCGACCCCGGCTACCACGCGTTGGCGACCGGGCGGCCGCCGCGCAACCTCGACCCGATCCTGCAGGGAGAGGACACCGTCGCGCCGCTGCTCGCCCACGGTGCTCGGGCCGCCGACGTGGCCGTGCTCGAAGGCGTCATGGGGCTGTTCGACGGCGCACTCGGCACGAGTGGCAGGGCCTCCACCGCGCACGTCGCCGAGCTGGTGTCGGCGCCGGTGGTGCTCGTGGTCGACGCGTGGACGGCGAGTCGCAGCATCGCCGCGACGGTGTGGGGTTTCGCGAACTACAGCCCCGCGGTGACGGTCGCGGGAGTGATCCTCAACCGGGTCAACGCGCGGGCACTCGACGAGGAGATCCGCGAGGCACTCGCGCCCACCGGGGTCCCCGTCCTCGGCGTCCTGCCGTACGACGAGACCGTCCAAGTACCCGACCGGCACCTGGGTCTCGTCCCGGCCGGTGAGCAGGGCGTGGCCGGTGCGAGGCTCGTGGAGCGCCTCGGCGAGTGGGTGGCGTCCGGAGTGGACCTCGACGCCGTCGTGCGGGTGGCGCGCTCGACCCCACCGCTGTCGGCGGTGGCGTGGGATCCGGCCCGGCACGTGTCCGCCGGGCAGCGTCGGCGTGTGGTGGCGGCGGCGTCGGGCGCGGCGTTCACGTTCCGCTACACCGAGACGACGGAGCTGCTCGCCGCCGCGGGTCTCGACGTGGTGGACGTCGACCCCCTGCGCGACGAGACGTTGCCGGAGGGAACCGCGGGACTGTACTTCGGAGGCGGATTCCCCGAGGTCCACGCTGAACGACTCGCGGACAACACGCGTCTGCGGCACGACGTCGCGCGCCAGGTCGGGGACGGGATGCCGGTGGTGGCCGAGTGCGCGGGCCTGCTGTACCTCTGCCGCGAGCTCGACGGTGTGCCCATGGTCGGGGCGATCGACGCGGTGGGGCGGATGACCACCGGCGGCGAACTCGGCTATCGCGAGGCGGTCTCACCCGGCGAGTCGCTGCTGACGGACCGCGGTGACCGGGTCGCCGGGCACGAGTTCCACCGGACGGCGGTGCAGCCCCGCCAGGGCACCACCCCGGCGTGGGAATGGGAGGGCCGTCGGGAGGGCTTCGCGTCGGCCACGCTGCACGCGTCGTACCTTCACGTCCACTGGGCGGGCCACCCGGCTCTGGCCCGCCGCTTCGCGACGGCCGTGCATGCCCGAGCCACCCACCCGAAGGAGTGATTCAGCATCGTGTCCGCAGTCTGCGTACGTGTGTTGGTACGTCGCGTACGCGGGGGTGGGGCTCGGCATCGTGTCCGCGGCCTGCGTGCGTGTGTTGGCGTCGCACGGCGCGGACACGCGTGCATGAGGCGCGGACACGGGTACGGGAAGTGCGGACACGCGTGCGGGAGGCGCGGACACGATGTTGGGTGGGTCACGGGGTGGGGCCCGGGCCCGGGGTCCACCAGCCCGGGCGGATGTTCCGCTCGCGGTGGATGGTCGGGGGAGCGCCCGCTTCGTACGGCTCGACCGTGTACAGCGCACCCCACGGCTGGTCGGGCTCACCCGCCAGGTAGCTCGGCACCTCGGGTTTGGCCGCGACCTCGTCGAGGTTGCCGAGCACACCGCCCGCGGCGGCGCTCGCCCAGCCCGCCTCGTCGGCCAGGGAACCGGCCGTGAGGTGGTAACCGGGGACCTCCAGGACGCCGTCCCGCACCGTCGTCGGGGTCAGGCACGGATAGACGAACGACGCGGGCCAGTCGACGTAGACGGGGGTGTCGCCGACCGCCTCGGTGAGGGTCGTGAACGTCGGCGCGCGCGGGGCGGTCGCGGCGACCCAGCCGTCGGCGGTGAGGTCGTCGTCGGTGACGACGAGTCGCACCGCGTCGGCCGTGGGCGGAATGTCCGAGGGCGACAGTCTCGCGTCCTCCCACTCTCCGGTGCCCGCCCCGGGAGCGAGCGCGGGGAGGCTGGCGAGCGCCCGCACGCCGTCGGGGGTCTGCCGGCCGAACTCGACGTCCACGCTGGTGGCGGTGCCGGACGGCGCGGCGACCGCGACGACGACGCGGGGGGCGGTGCCGTGCTCGTGTGGCTCGGGTGGCAGCCGGTGCCACGGCGTGTCGAGGCGACCGGTGGTCGGGGTCTTGGGGTCGTGGCTGCTCCACATCGGCGTGGTGGCGGCGTCGAACCCGTGCGGCGGCCCGTCGAGCGGGTCCGTGGCGGAGGTCGGGCTGGTGTGGAAACCGCTGCCGCCGTCGGCACTGCCCGCGCTGCCGGGGATCGGTGCGAGCACGTCGTCCGCGGGGTCGCGTTCGACCATGACGTGGTCGCCGAGCCCGCAGTGGCTGCTGGTGAGGTGGGCGAGGTTGCTGGTGCCGAGGCTGTAGGTGCCGCGCTGTTCGACCATGGCCTTGACCATGCTGCCGACGGTGGACAGCACCACGAGCCCGCACACGACGACGATCGCCACCGAGCCCCGCCACAGCGCGACCCGGTGGCGTTCCGGTGGTTCCGGCGGCCCGGGCCGGTGCGCGCGGACGTTCTCGACGAACGCCACCACGCCCGCGACGACGGCGGCGAGTGTCAGCAGCGTCGACAGCGCGACTCCGCCGATCTCCGGGGGCCTGTCGAACCACGGAACGCCGACCTGCGACACGAACCAGTACGCGTTGGGCGCGGTCACCGAGACGGCCGCGACGAGCAGCAGACCCGCGACGAAGGCGGCGTGGTTGCGTCGTGACCGGAGCACGGACGCGCTGGTGGCGAGCGCGGTCAGGGCGGCCATGGCGGCGCCCACGGCGGCGAACGCGCCGAAGTGGTGGGTCCACTTGGTCGGTGTCAGCGCCAGCAGGACGAAGAACAGCGCCACGGTGCCGATGAGGCGCCGGCTCGGCCCCAGGGCCGCGCCGGGTATGCGGTTGCGCCGCAGCAGCACGGCGAGGCACGCCGCCGTGCACAGGACGAGCAGCAGCACGGGGAACCGCCGCGTCAGTGCCCCGTCGGGGGCTTGGCTGAACAGCAGTTCGTAGCGGGCCGGCTCCTCGAACCACGACATGCTGGGGCCGACGGCGTCGCGCAGGCGGATGGCCTCGGCCACGCTCGCGGCGGTCTGGTCGGCGAACACCGCGAACAGCACGAGGCAGCCGGAGGCGAGCACGGGGGTGAGTGCCGCGGCCCAGCCGTTCCGGGCGTGGTCGCGCAGCAGGCGGAAGAGGGGACGGGCCGCCACCAGGAACGGCGCGACGGCGATCAGGCCGGTGGGGGTGGCGGCGAACGTGAACGCGGCCGCGCCGACACCGAGGCACACGGGCAGCAGGCGACGTGTGGCGAGTGCGCGCTCCACTGCCCACAGGGCCACCGACGACCCCAGCACGGCCACCGGTTCGGGGCGCACGCCGTTGTCGTAGGGCAGCCACCACACGCAGAAGACGGTCGCGGCGGCCCACCCGGCCGCGCGACTGCGGCGGACGGCCGCTCCGAGCCGGGGCAGCACCCGGCGGCTGAGCACCAGCCAGCCGGTCACCCCGAGCAGGAACGACGGCAGGCGGATCCACGGCGGCGTCGCGCTGACGTCCGCGAGCAGCGCGTACACGTGGTGGAACCAGCCGAACGGCGCCTCGGCCACGCCGAACCAGCGGTGGTGGTTGGTGAGGTAGCCGGCGTCGTCGGCGACCCGGGCCATGGTGAGGATGTAGCCGTCGTCCGAGGTGACGGGTCCGATGAAGACCCACGCGGCGAGCACACCCACCACGGCGGCGTCTCGACCCGTGGGCCGCAGGCGGCAGCGGAACGGTCCGGGTGGTGCGCGACGGCCCACGACGTCGTCTCGCCGGGCGACGGCGACGAGGCAGCCGAGCGCGGCGCCGACGCCGAGGGCGGCCACGGCGAGTTTCGCCGCGGTGGGGGAGGACTGGTAGCGCGTGTCGGGCGTGATCGACACGGCGAGGTCGGCGACGGGGTCGCGGGTGCCGTCGAGGTCGGAGTAGATACCCACGATGCGGGGTCGGACGTCGCCGTCGGCGTGGTGGATCGGGGCGCCGCCGACCGTCAGGGTGGTGCTCGCGGGCGTGGAACGCACGCTCACGGCGCAGTCCGGCGCGGACAACGCGGCGCGGGCGACCTGTTCACCCCGGAGGACGGCGACGAGCTCGCCGTCCTGCACGGTCAGCCGCAGTCCGACACCGCTGTCGTCGCGGGCCGGGGGAACCGTGGCCAGCAACAACGCCGGTCCGGACGTCCGGGCGTCGAGGGAGCGCACCGCCGCGCAGGGCAGCTCGGCGGAGGTGTCCAACGCCCAGTACGACGCCAGTGGCGCGTTGACCGCCGTGGTGTCGCCGCCCACCGGCCAGCTGATGCGGGCGGATTCCTGCACCACCGGCAGGAACGGGAAGGCGACCGCGCACAACACCGTCACCAGGCCCAGCACCGCGGCCGAGCGCCGCGGGACGCGGGACGCCGACCGGCGCGCCGAGCGTCGCGGAACGTCCTCCGGCGGGTCGGAGCGCGTCGAGGTGACGGAGTCCATCAAGGCTCACGCTAACGGCAGACGACGCGCCCGCCCGGCCACTGCGTCACTCACTCGTGGCTCAGGCGGCGGACAACACCACCAGCGTCACGGTGGTGGCGACTTCGGTGCCCGCGCCGAGCACGTCGCCGGTGATGCCGCCGAACCGCCGCACGGTGCGGGCCAGCAGGGCCAGCGCGCCCGCCCACCCGAGAGCCACCGCGAGGACGCCGTGCCACCAGGCGTAGCCCGGCACCGCCGCGCTCGCGAGCAGCGCCACCGAGGCGAGGGAGGCCACGACCCAGGGCGGGACGGTGCCCGAGACGGCGGCGCCGAGTCCGTCCGGACGCGCCGAGGGCACGCCGCGCACACAGAACAGGGGCAGCGCCACGCGCCCCGCGAGCACGGCCGTCGCCACCGCCGAGGCGCCCACGCCCGCTGCCACGGCGCCCGCGAGGGCCGCCACCTGGGCGAGCAGGAGCAGGACCAGGGTCGCGACACCGCTCGGTCCGACGTCGCCGCGTCGCATGACGGCCAGCGCGCGGTCGCGGTCGTACGAGGCGGCGAGGCCGTCGGCGACGTCGGCGAGACCGTCGAGGTGCAGACCGCGGTTGCCCAGCGCCACGGCGGCCAGCGCCGCGACGGCCGTGACCGGGGCGGGCAGCCCGAGCCACGGTCCGCCGACGACGACCACGCACGCCAGCGCCGCCAGCGGGAGCGCGGCCACCGGTGCGACGGTCATCGCCACGGCTGCCACGCGGCGGTCCACCACCGACGGCGGGGCCACGGGGAGCACGGTGAGCGTGCCCACCGACATCCGCAGGCCGTCCCGCAGCACGGTTGCGGCTCGGCTCACGTCAGATCGGCCAGACTGCCCATGTCGGCGAGCACCGCGCGGGCCGCGCGCAACACGGGCACCGCCTGCACCGCGCCACTGCCCTCACCGAGTCGCAGCCCCAGGTCGAGGATGGGTTCCAGCCCCAACGCGGTGAGCGCGACACTCTGGGCGGGTTCGGTCGAACGGTGGCCCGCCAGCCACCACCGCGCGGCGTCCGGAGCGATGTCGCGGGCCACGAGTGCCGCCGCGAGGGAGAAGACGCCGTCGAGCACGACCGGCGTCGAGCGTACGGCCGCCTGCACCAGGAATCCGGCGGTCGCCGCGGCACACGCGCTGCCGAGGGCCGTGAGCCGGTCGAACGGATCGGCCACCCGGCCCTCGACGCGGTGCAGTGCGCGCTCGACCACCGCGACCTTGTGGGCGTGCCCGGTCTCGTCGACACCGGTGCCGGTGCCGACCACCCGGTGCGCGGGCAGGCCCAGGGACGCGCCGACCAGCGCGGCGGCCACGGTGCTGTTGCCGATGCCCATGTCACCGGGGATCAGCAGGTCGGCGCCCGCGTCGACCTCCTCGTCGGCCACGGCCCGCCCCACCGAGAAGGCCTGCTCGGCCTCGCCCGGAGTGAGGGCGTCCTCCACGTCGATCGCCCCGGAGCCGCGGCGCACCTTGCGGGCCACGACGTCGCGCGCGACGTCGTCGAGCTCGGCGTCCACGGCGATGTCGAGCACGCGGACCCGTGCGCCGACCTCCCGGGCGAGGACCGTCACCCCGCTCGTGCCCGCCTGGAACACCCGCACCATCGCCGCGGTGAGCTCCCTCGGGTACGCCGACACTCCCGGCGCACCCGGCGGAGCGGCGGACACCCCGTGGTCGCCCGCGAACACCGCGACGCGCACGTCGTCCAGCGGACGCGGGGGCACCGTGCCGTGGGCACCGCACAGCCACGCGGCGAGCTCCTCAAGCCTGCCGAGTGAACCGACAGGTTTGACCAGCTCGTCGAGTCGCCGTCGGGCCTGACACGTCGCCGTCGTGTCGGGCAGCGGGACGACGAGGGACCGCGTCGTGGTCACAGGTGCATCACCCGGCCCGCCACGACGAGGCGCACCGAGTGGGAGCCCGCCGCGACCGCCGTGTTGAACGCGCCCAGCACGTCACGGAACACCCGCCCGGCGTGCGTGCCGGGCACGACGCCCGAGCCGACTTCGTTGCTCACGGCCACCGCGGGCACGGTGAGGCCGTGCCAGGCGTCCACGAAGTCCTGCAGCCGCTCGTCCACGGTGTGCTGCCAGCCGGGCTGCTGTTCCCACGCGCCCGCCTCGTCGAGCACCCGGGTCAGCCAGGTGCCGAGGCAGTCCACGAGCAGTGGGGCCGTGGTGGTGCGGAGGACACCCGGGATGTCCATGGTCTCGACCGTGCGCCAGTGCGCGGGTCGGCGGTCGCGGTGCGCCGCGACGCGCGCGGCCCACTCGGCGTCGTCGTCACCCGGCGGGGCGCTGCCCGCCACGTAGACGACATAGCGGTAGGGCGCCATGAGCTGCTCGGCGTGCCGCGACTTGCCGGACCGGACCCCGCCCAGGACGAGTGTGCGCTGCCCGCCACGGGCGCGGCGGCCGTAGTTGCGCAGGAGCGTGGCTCCCACCTCCAGCCGCTCGGCCACGAACTCGGTGACCCGCCGTCTCGGATCAGTCATCATGGTCGGTCATTCTTGCCCACAAGGGGGCCTTCGCGCGAAGCCTCACGTGAGGGGACGGTCGGTGGGGGCGATCGGCGCCGGCAGCACGTCGCGTCCCGTGAGGTAGGCGTCGACCCCGGCCGCGGCCGAACGGCCCTCCGCGATCGCCCACACGATGAGCGACTGACCACGACCCATGTCACCGGCGACGAACACCTTGTCCACGCTCGTGGCGAACGACGCGTCGCGCGCCACGTTGCCGCGCGCGTCGAGTTCGACGCCGAGCTGTCCCAGCAGGCCCTCCCGCTGCGGGCCGACGAAGCCCATCGCGAGCAGCACCAGCTGGGCGGGCAGCTCCCGCTCGGTGCCCTCGACGGGCACGAACCCGCCGGCCTCACGCCGTACCTCGACGAGCTTCAGCGCCCGCAGATTGCCCTCGTCGTCGGCGAGGAACTCCTGCGTGTTCACCGAATAGAGGCGCTCGCCGCCCTCCTCGTGCGCCGACGACACCCGGTAGATCATCGGGTAGGTCGGCCACGGGTGCGCCTCCGAACGCGACAGCGGCGGCTTCGGCATGATCTCCAGCTGCGTCACCGAGCGCGCGCCCTGACGGTGGGCGGTGCCGACGCAGTCGGCGCCCGTGTCACCACCGCCGATGACGACGACGTCCTTGCCCGCCGCGTCGATCGGCGAACTCGCCAGCGCCCCGCTCGCGACCCGGTTGGCGAACGGCAGGTACTCCATCGCCTGGTGCACACCGGGCAGGTCCCGGCCCGGCACCGGAAGGTCCCGCGCCGCCGTCGCCCCACCGGCGAGCACCACGGCGTCGTGGCCCTCGACCAGCTCGTCGACCGTGACGTCCACCCCGACGTTCACCCCGGTGCGGAACTCGGTGCCCTCGGCCCGCATCTGCTCCAGCCGACGGTCCAGCCGGAACTTCTCCATCTTGAACTCGGGGATGCCGTACCGCAGCAGGCCACCGATCGCGTCCGCCCGCTCGTACACCACGACGTCGTGGCCCGCGCGCGTCAACTGCTGCGCCGCCGCCAGACCCGACGGACCGGACCCCACCACGGCGACCCGCTTGCCCGTCTTCGTGGCCGGTGGCTGCGGCGTGACCCAACCCTCGTCCCACGCCCGGTCGATGATCGAGACCTCGACCCGCTTGATGGTCACGGGATCGTCGTTGATCCCCAGCACACAGGCCGACTCGCACGGAGCCGGGCACAACGTCCCCGTGAACTCCGGGAAGTTGTTCGTCGCGTGCAGGCGCTCGATCGCGTCGCGCCAGTCGTCACGCCACGTCAGCGTGTTCCACTCCGGAATGAGGTTGCCCAGCGGGCAACCCTGGTGGCAGAACGGGATACCGCAGTCCATGCAGCGCCCGGCCTGCTTGGCGAGCTTCGAGTTCTCGAACTCCTCGTAGACCTCGCGCCAGTCACGCAGCCGCAGGTCGACGGGACGGGACTTCGGAACCTCCCGCTCGGTGGTGAGAAAACCCTTGGGGTCAGCCATTGGCCACCTCCATGATCGCGGCGTTGACGTCCCTTCCCTCGCGCTCCGCCTCCGCGCGCGCACGCAGGACGCGCTTGTAGTCCTTCGGCATCACCTTCGTGAACCGGCCCAGACCGGACTCCCAGTCGGTGAGCAGCGCGTGCGCCACCGTCGAGTCCGTCTCCACGTAGTGGCGCTCGATCGCGTCGCGGAGGAACTCCTCGTCCTCGTCGTCCAGCGGATCGAGGTCCACCATGTCGGCGTTGACGCGCGCGGGCTTGAGGTCGAGCACGTAGGCGACGCCGCCCGACATGCCCGCCGCGAAGTTGCGGCCCGTCCGTCCGAGCACGACGACGTGCCCGCCGGTCATGTACTCGCAGCCGTGGTCGCCGACACCCTCGACGACGGCCAGCGCGCCCGAGTTGCGCACGCAGAACCGCTCACCCACCCGGCCACGGAGGAAGATCTCCCCGCCGGTGGCGCCGTAGCCGATGACGTTGCCGGCGATGACGTGGTCCTCAGCGGTCAACCCGGACTCGCGCGGTGGACGCACGATGATGCGTCCACCGGAGAGCCCCTTGCCGACGTAGTCGTTGCCGTCACCGAACAATCGCAGCGTGATGCCCTTCGGCACGAACGCGCCGAAGGACTGACCGGCGGTGCCCGTGAACGTGACGTCGATCGTGTCGTCCGGCAGGCCCGTGCCGCCCCAGCGCCGCGTGACCTCGGAGCCGAGCATCGTGCCGACCGTGCGGTTGACGTTGCGCACCGGCAGTTCCAGCTTCACCGGCTCGCCGGAGGCCAATGCCCCTTCGGCGAGCTGGATCAACGTGTTGTCCAGCGCCGCGTCGAGGCCGTGGTCCTGTGCCACGACCTGGTGCCGCGCCGCGCCCGGCTCCAGCTCGGGCACGTGGAAGATCGGCGAGAGGTCCAGCCCGGACGCCTTCCAGTGGTCGACGGCCTGGCGCGTGTCGAGCAGCTCGGCGTGTCCCACGGCCTCGGCGATCGAGCGGAAACCCAGCTTCGCGAGGTACTCCCGCACCTCCTGGGCGATGAACTCGAAAAAGTTCACCACGTACTCGGCCTTGCCGCTGAACTTCGCCCGCAAGCGCGGGTTCTGCGTCGCCACGCCCACGGGGCAGGTGTCGAGGTGGCAGACGCGCATCATGATGCAGCCCGACACGACGAGGGGAGCGGTGGCGAACCCGAACTCCTCCGCGCCGAGCAGCGCGGCGACGACGACGTCGCGGCCCGTTTTGAGCTGCCCGTCGGTCTGCACCACGATCCGGTCGCGCAGCCGGTTGGCCAGCAGGGTCTGCTGGGTCTCGGCCAGGCCGAGCTCCCACGGCCCGCCCGCGTGCTTGATCGACGACAGCGGCGACGCGCCCGTGCCGCCGTCGTGGCCGGAGATCAGCACCACGTCGGCGTGGGCCTTCGACACCCCGGCGGCGACCGTGCCGACACCGACCTCGGACACGAGCTTCACGTGGATGCGTGCGGCCGGGTTGGCGTTCTTGAGGTCGTGGACGAGCTGGGCGAGGTCCTCGATCGAGTAGATGTCGTGGTGCGGAGGCGGCGAGATGAGCCCCACGCCCGGCGTCGAGTGCCGGGTCTTCGCGATCCACGGGTAGACCTTCCCGCCGGGCAGCTGCCCGCCCTCGCCGGGCTTGGCGCCCTGCGCCATCTTGATCTGGATGTCGTCGGCGTTCACGAGGTACTCGCTCGTGACCCCGAACCGACCACTGGCGACCTGCTTGACGGCGCTGCGCCGCTCGGGGTCGTAGAGCCGCTCCGGGTCCTCGCCGCCCTCACCGGTGTTGGACTTCCCGCCGAGCCGGTTCATGGCGATGGCCAGCGTCTCGTGCATCTCCTGCGAGATCGAGCCGTAGGAGATCGCGCCGGTCGCGAACCGCTTGACGATCTCGGAGACCGGCTCGACCTCCTCGATCGGCACCGGCGGGCGCACGCCCTCCTTCAGCTCGAACAGGCCGCGCAGCGTCATGAGCTGCTTCGACTGGTCGTCGACCGCGCGCGTGTACTCCTTGAAGATCTCGTACTTGCCGCTGCGCGTGGAGTGCTGGAGCTTGAACACCGTGTGCGGGTTGAACAGGTGCGGCTCGCCCTCGCGCCGCCACTGGTAGTCGCCACCGGTCTCCAGCTCGCGGTGCGACGCGCGCACGCCGTCGGCGGGGAAGGCGCGACGGTGCCGTTCGATCACCTCGCGGGCCAGCAGGTCGAAGCCCACACCGCCGAGCCGGGACGTCGTCCCGGTGAAGCACGTGTCGACGACCTCGGCACCCAGTCCGATGGCCTCGAAGATCTGCGCACCCGTGTAGGAGGCGACCGTCGAGACACCCATCTTGGACATCGTCTTGCGCACGCCCTTGCCGAGCGCGGCGATGAGGTTGCGGGTCGCCCGCTTGGGCGTGACGTCGCCCAGCCGTCCCTGCGAGGCCAGCTCCTCGACGGTGGCCATCGCCAGGTACGGGTTGACGGCCGCGGCGCCGTAGCCGATGAGCAGCGCGATGTGGTGCACTTCCCGTGCGTCGCCCGACTCGACGACGAGACCCACCTGCGTGCGGGTCTTCTCGCGTACCAGGTGGTGGTGCACCGCGCCCGTGAGCAGCAGCGAGGGGATCGGCGCGTGCTCGGCGTCCACCTCACGGTCGGACAGCACGATCAGCCGCGCGCCGCTCGCGATGGCCTCGCTGACCTCGGCGCGGATCTCGTCCAGCCGGCGCACCAGCGCCTCGCCGCCGCCCGCGGCCTCGAACGTGCCGCGCACGGTGTACGAGGTGAACTCGGGAAGCTCGCCGTCGTCGTTGGCGTGCACGAGCTTCGCGAGGTCGTCGTTGTCGAGCACCGGGAACGGGAGCACGATCTTGCGGCAGTGTTCCGGCCCTCCGTGCAGCAGGTTCGGCTCCGACCCGAGCTGCGTGCCCAGCGCGGTCACCAGCTCCTCGCGGATCGCGTCCAGCGGCGGGTTCGTCACCTGCGCGAACAGCTGGGTGAAGTAGTCGAAGAGCTGCCGCGGCCTGCTGGTCAACGGCGCGAGTGGGGAGTCGTTGCCCATCGACCCGATCGGCTCCGCACCCTGGCGCGCCATCGGGTCGAGCAGCACCTCCAGCTCCTCGGACGTGTACCCGAACGCCTGCTGGCTGCGCACCAGCGACGCGTGCGAGGGCACGTCCCGCTCGCGATCGGGCAGTTCACCCAGCCGCAGCAGCCCCGCGTCGAGCCATTCCGCGTACGGGTGCTCGGCGGCCAGCTCGTCCTTGATCTCGGCGTCGTCGACGATGCGGCCCTCGGCGGTGTCCACAAGGAACATCCGGCCGGGTTCGAGCCGTCCTTTCCGGACGATGGAGGACTGGTCCAGCTCCAGGACCCCGACCTCGCTCGCGAGCACCACGAGCCCGTCCTCGGTCACCCAGTACCGCGCGGGTCGCAGGCCGTTGCGGTCGAGCACCGCGCCGATCTGCGTGCCGTCGGTGAACGACACCAGCGCGGGGCCGTCCCACGGCTCCATCAACGTGGAGTGGTACTCGTAGAACGCCCGGCGCGCGGGGTCCATCTCCTGATGGTTCTCCCACGCCTCCGGGATCATCATGAGCACGGCGTGCGGCAGCGAACGGCCGCCGAGGTGCAGCAGCTCCAGCACCTCGTCGAACGACGCCGAGTCGCTCGCCCCGCGCGTGATCACCGGAAACAGCCGGGAGAGGTCACCGGAGAACAGCTCGGACGACAGCTGCGACTCGCGCGCGTCCATCCAGTTGCGGTTGCCCCGGAGCGTGTTGATCTCGCCGTTGTGGGCGATGTAGCGGTACGGGTGCGCGAGCGGCCACGACGGGAACGTGTTGGTGGAGAACCGCGAGTGCACCAGGCCGATGGCGCTGACGACCCGCTCGTCGGTGAGGTCGAGGAAGAACCTCTCGACCTGCGGCTCGGTGAGCATTCCCTTGTAGACGATCGTGCGCGACGACAGGCTCGGGAAGTAGACGTCCTGCTCGGCCAGTTCGCGCTCGGCGCGTTTGCGGACGCAGAACGCCGCTCGTTCGAGGTCGAGACCGGTCACCTCGTCGCGTTGCGGAGCGAGGAAGACCTGCGCGAAGTGCGGCATGGTCGTCGCGGCCGTCGCGCCCACGTGGTCGGTGTCCACGGGCAGCTCCCGCCACCCGAGCACACGCATGCCCTCTTCGGCGGCGATGCGCTCGATGGTGGAGGCTGCCCGGCCACGAACGACGGGGTCGTGGGGCAGGAACACGATCCCCGCGGCGTAGTGGCCGGGATCGGGCAGGTCGAAGTCGGTGACCTCGCGGAAGAACGCGTGGGGGAGCTGGATCAGGATGCCCGCGCCGTCGCCCGTGTCGGGCTCGGCGCCACGAGCGCCGCGATGCTCCAGATTGCGCAGCGCCACCAGGGCTTTGGCGACGATGTCGTGGTTCGCGCGGCCGGCGAGATCGGCGACGAAGGCCACGCCACAGGCGTCGTGCTCGTACTCTCGGTCATACAAGCCCGCTGAGGGTTCACGTGGTGCGGGGCGGCTCACAGTTGGCGGCCCTCCTCTTGTCCGGCACCACCGGGCACGAGAAGCCACCGGTGCCACGTGACGTGGCACACGGCCAGCTAACGGTTCGGCCCGACGTTGCGATGAATCAGGTCAGGGAAGTCGATGTCGCCACTCGGTGCTTCGTCGCGGAGGGCGGGGACACATCGACACATCGGTGACCACACGGCGCTGTGCGGCGGGCAGAGCATTGCGCGGTTCGAGGATCCGCCCACGAAGCCGTCGGCAGATCCGGCGCACGAATGGTTCTCCGGGATCGCCGGTCTTATGACAGTAATGTGAACTGCCGGTACGCCAAATACTTCCGCTGTGTTAAGTGGACAACAGCACACAGGCATTGACGATCGTGGTCTTCGTGTGCTTTCTCGCGCGTGTGACGCTCTGACCTGCGGTGACGTCGGAGGCGGTAGGGTCCGTGCATGACCGGTTCGGATCCTGGTGACTTCCTCGGCGTCGACGCCGAACTGACGGTGGACGAACGCGACATCCGTGATGCGGTGCGGCAGTTCGCGGAGGTGGAACTGACTCCGCACGTGGCGGAATGGTACGAGAATGCGACACTTCCGGCGCGAGATCTGGCGAAGGCTTTCGGCAGATTGGGCGTGCTCGGAATGCATCTTTCCGGCTACGGCTGTGCCGGGTCGTCGGCCGTCGCATACGGCATCGCGTGCCGGGAACTCGAGGCCGTCGATTCGGGACTACGCAGCTTCGTGTCGGTGCAGGGGTCGCTCGCCATGTACGCCATTCACCGCTACGGCAGCGAGGAGCAGAAGCAGCGGTGGTTGCCGCCGCTCGCGTCCGGCGAGGCGATCGGGTGCTTCGGGCTCACCGAACCCGACGCGGGAAGCGACCCGGCGTCCATGCGCACGCGGGCCCGCCGCGACGGCACCGACTGGGTGCTCGACGGCACCAAGATGTGGATCACCAACGGCACGGTGGCCGACGTCGCCGTGGTGTGGGCGCAGACCGACGAGGGGGTCCGCGGCTTCGTCGTGCCCACCGACGCGCCCGGATTCTCGGCCCACGAGATCACGCGCAAGCTCTCGTTGCGGGCGTCGTTGACGGCGGAGCTCGTGTTCGACGGCGTCCGGTTGCCGTCGGACGCCGTCCTGCCCGGCGTGACGGGGTTGCGGGGTCCGCTGTCGTGCTTGAACGAGGCGCGGTTCGGCATCGTGTTCGGAGCGGTGGGCGCCGCGCGCACGTGTTACGAGACGGCGTTGGAGTACACCACCACGCGCACCCAGTTCGGGGCGCCGCTGGCGGCGTACCAGCTGACGCAGCGCAAGCTGGCCGATCTCGTCGTGGAGGTGAACCGCGCCGGGCTCGTGGCGTTGCGGCTCGGACGCCTCAAGGACGCCGGTGAGCTTCACCACAGCCAGGTGAGCTTCGGCAAACTGGCGAACGTGCGCGCCGCGCTGGACGTCGCCCGCACGGCGCGGTCGATGCTGGGCGCCAACGGCATCTCGCTGGAGTACCCGGTGATGCGCCACGCGGCGAACCTGGAGACCGTGCTCACCTACGAGGGCACGGAGGAAATGCACGCCCTGTCGGTGGGCCAAGCGGTGACGGGAATCCCGGCCTTCAGGGTGAACACCTGACCGATGAACACCGTGTCCGCAGCCTGCGCACACGTGTCCGCACCTCGCGTACGCGTGTCCGTAGGCTGCGCGCGGGTGTTGGCACTTCCCGTACGGCGTCAGGCCTTCGGCAACCGTGGCTCGACAAGGTACGCGACCTCCCGAGCGACTTCGCAGGCGGCGTTGACGTCGTCCATGGCGGTGACCAAGACGTCGATCCGTGAATCCGCGTCGAGTTCGATGGCGAGAGTGCAGTCGTGGAACTGAGGATTCGGAGCTTCGGCAGCGGTTCGGCCGTTGATCTCCCCGTCTGTGACTCCGCCGCCGACGTCGTTCACCGTGCCGACACTCTGGTTGGCACGGACGATCAGACCGACGATGAGGCTCTCGTCAAGAGGGTCCTCTCTCTCCTTCTGCCAGGAGCAGCTCGTTTCCCCTGGTGCCTCATCGTTTGAGGCGGGCCCGGTCGAGAAGCGGCCGTACTCCGTCAGGTCCTCGGCCGGCGTGATGAGCGCACAGGGGTCGATCGATGCGCTGATTCCGCCGGGCTGGTTCGGGCTCCCGTTGGTTGATGTTGATGACGCTGCCGAGCTGCTTGTTTGAGGATCAGCTATGCCGGGCTCCTCAGTGGCGCACCCGGCCACCGTAAGGAGGGTCGCCGCGGCGAGGACCGGCAGTACTGGAACAGACCGTTTCATGACTTCCTTCAGCTCTCGTTAGATGGTGTTGCCGGTTCGGTTCACGGCGTCGACAACGTTCGCTTCGGTCTCCTCGTACTGCCCGGACGCCCGTTGGAGCGCCTCGATGCTCAGCTTCAGTACTTCCTTGAGCTGCTTCACCACCATGCGAGCTGAGTTCGGGTCGTTGGCGGCATCATGCATGTGTTGAGCGACCAGCTGCCCGTACTGGTGGCCACCGAGGGAAGGGCGTTGGTCGAAGGCCGCCAGCTGGAAGTCCATCGCGTCGATCTCGTCCACGAACTTCGACATCGTGTCGATCAGCTCGTTCGCGCTGTCCTTGCTGACGGTGAAGCCGCCGTTCTTCGCGGAGTCGACCAGGTTGCCTGCCGCCGTTCTGGCCGAGGCCATGTTCGCGGCGTTGGTGGCCGCGCCGAACACGGCGGCAGCGGCGTT
The DNA here is from genome assembly GCF_000231055.2 of Saccharomonospora azurea NA-128. Taxonomy (GTDB): domain Bacteria; phylum Actinomycetota; class Actinomycetes; order Mycobacteriales; family Pseudonocardiaceae; genus Saccharomonospora; species Saccharomonospora azurea. The sequence goes on from NZ_CM001466.1 coordinate 3,879,524, forward strand.
CATGAAGCCCCCGCCGGCTTTCGACCCGTCGTAGGCCGCCCCCTGCTCACTGAATTCCTGTGCCAATCCAAGCCCCCAGTTGGCTGTCACGGAACCGTTCGACTTCGGAGTGTAACGACCACCGGGGTTCGCCGAGGGTGAGATGGTCCACGCCTCCCGCGGTGCGACGGAAAGACGTCCGCCCCTCACGGACGCCTGTGGGCGCCTGTGAGGGGCGGACGTTTCGGGATCAGCGACCGGCCAGGGCGGGAGTGTGGGAGAGTGCGCGCTCGCCGGCGTCGGTGAGGACTGCCGGGACGCGCTGGCCGGGTTCGCCGGGGCGGGCGGGGGTGATGAAGCCAGCTCGGACGAGCCGGTGTGCCGTGGCTTGGTCGGAGTAGGCGAGTCCGTCGATGAAGAGGTTCGTTCCACAGCCGGTGGCGATTTCCACAACACCCTGCGCCACGGCCTGCAGGGTCGCGCGTTCGCGATGGTTCAGATCCGTGTCATAACCGTCCTGAGGCACCTCTGCCCCCTTGCATCCACGACCGGTGTCCTTTACCGGTCCCTTGGGCTCGATTCAACCCCGAGACACCCACTTGTCGCAAAGCTGTGAGGCTTATCTCATGCTTTTGGTGGGCGTCGAACGTCGTTTTCTCCCAAGGATTGGACAACTCGGACATATTCAGACCCGCTGAGTCACCGTGTCGGTCGGGCTCGGTCGAGCACCTGCGCCAGATGCAGCGAGCGGCGGCCGGTGAGCTCAGTGATCTGGGTGCGGCAGCTGAACCCGTCGGCCAGCACGAGCTCGTCGGGGTCCGCGGCCTCGACCTCGGGGACGAGCACGCGGTTCGCGGCCGCCACGGAGATGTCGTAGTGCCCGCGCTCGACCCCGAAGTTGCCCGCCAGCCCGCAGCATCCGGAGTCGAGTGTGCGGTTGTCGACACCGGCTTTGCGCAGCAGGCGTTCGTCGGCGGCGTGCCCGAGCACCGCGTGCTGGTGACAGTGCTGCTGGGTCAGCGCGCGGACGTCGAGCGAGTCGAACTCCACATCGGGCGCGTGGCGTTCGAGGAACTCGGCGAGTGTCGATGCGGGCACGGGCGGTGTGTCGAGGAGCTCGTGCACGTCGTGGCGCAGCACGGCCAGGCAGCTCGGTTCGAGACCGACGATCGGCGTGCCCGCCTCGATGTCGTCGCGCAGCACGTCCAGGCTGTGGCGCAGGACGCGCCGGGCGATGCCGAGCTGGCCTGTGGAGATCCACGTCAGGCCACAACAGACCGAGGAGCGGGGGAGGACGACGTCGAACCCGGCGTGTTCCAGCACCCGCGTGGCCGCCGCGCCGATCTCCGGTGCGAAGTGGTCGGTGAACGTGTCCGGCCACAGCACCACCCGAGGGCGGTCTCCACCACGACGGGGTTTGCGCCGCCACGCCCTGCGCAGCGTGGTGGGGGCGAACGTCGGGAGTTCGCGCTCGTCCGCGATGCCGCCGAGGCGCTTCGCCAACGCGGCGACGGTGCGGGACCGCAGTGCCGCGTTGGCGAGGCCGGGAAGCCGGGAGGCCAGCCGGGCCCACAGCGGCAGGAAACCCAGGGAGTAGTGGCTCGCGGGGCGCACCTTGCCCGCGTAATGGTGGTGCAGGAACTCCGCCTTGTAGGAGGCCATGTCGACGTCGACGGGGCAGTCGGAGAGACACCCCTTGCACGCCAGGCACAGGTCGAGGGCGTCGCGGACCTCGGTGGAGTCCCAACCGTCGGTGATCGTCTCGCCGCGCAACATCTCGAACAGCAGCCGCGCGCGACCGCGCGTGGAGTGCTCCTCGCGCTTGGTCACCATGTAGCTCGGGCACATCACCCCGGTGCTCGTGTCGACGCACTTGCCGACGCCGACGCAGCGCCGGGCCGCGGTGGCGAGGCTGCCGCCGTCGTGCGGGTAGCGCAGGGTCAGCGGCAGCTGTTTCGTGGGCCCGGAGAAGCGCAGGTCGGCGTCGAGGGGGCGGGGGCGGACGAGGTTGCCGGGGTTCAGCAGGTCGTCCGGGTCCCAGATCGCCTTGAACGCTTCGAACAGGCGCAGCATCTCGGGCGAGTACATGCGCGGCAGCAACTCCGCGCGGGCCTGCCCGTCGCCGTGTTCGCCCGACAGCGACCCGCCGTGGGCCACCACGAGATCGGCGGCGTCGGTGAGGAAGCGCCGGAACGTCGCGACGCCGTCGTCGGTGAGCAGGTCGAAGTCGATGCGCACGTGCACGCAGCCCTCGCCGAAGTGCCCGTACGGGATGCCGCGCAGCCCGTACGACGCGAGGAGCGCGCGGAACGAGCGCAGGTAGGAACCGAGCCGTTCCGGAGGGACGGCGGCGTCCTCCCAGCCCGGCCAGGCCTCCGAACCGTCGGCCATGCGCGTGGCGGTGCCGGCGGCGGATTCGCGGATGCCCCAGAGCTGCCGTTGCCTCGCCGGGTCGGTGGTGACGGACGTCGTGGCGCCGGTCTCGCGCGCCAACGCCGCCGCCAGCGCTTCGGCGTTGTGGCGGGCCTCGTCGGGGTCGTCGCCGCCGACCTCGACGAACAGCCAGCCGCGGCCGGCGGGCAGCGAGTCGAGCGCCGCGGGACGTCGGCCGCGCGCGAGGAGGATGTCGACGAGGTCGGCGCCCATGCCCTCCACGGTGAGGGGACGGTGGGACAGCACCTGGGGCGCGGCGTCGGCGGCGGCGATGTCGTCGGCGAACCCGGCCACCACGAGGGCCCGCGCGGGCGGTGAGGGGACCAGCCGCACGGTGGCCTCGGTGATCAGCACGCACGTGCCCTCCGTGCCCACGAGGGCCCGGGCGAGGTCGGTGCCGTTCTCGGGGAGGAGGTTGTCGAGCGCGTAGCCGGACACCCGTCGCGGCAGGGCGGGAAAGCCGGTGCGCAACACGGCCAGGTGGCGCTGCGCGAGGTCGTGCAGCGCGTCGCGGATCTCGTTCGCGCGGTGGGCAGGGTCCCCGACGATCCGGTCGCCCGGGCCGACGGTCAGCCGTGCGCCGTCGCCGGTGACGACGTCGAGCGACACGACGTTGTCGGCGGTACGTCCCCACGCCACGGAGTGCGAGCCGCACGCGTCGTTGCCGAGCATCCCGCCGAGCGTGCAGCGGCTGTGGGTGGAGGGATCGGGCCCGAACGTGAGCCCGTGCCGGGCGGCGGCGGCGCGGAGCGTGTCGAGGACGACACCGGGCTGCACGCGCGCGACGCGGCGTTCGGGGTCGATCTCCAGGACACGGTTCAGGTGGCGGCTGTAGTCGAGGACGATGCCCTGGCCGAGCGCCTGCCCGCCGATGCCGGTGCCCGCACCGCGCGCCGTCACCGGGACACCGTGCGCGCGGGCGACGCGCAGGGTGGCCGCGACGTCCTCGGCGCTGCGCGGGAACACGACGACCTTCGGGACGTGCCGGTAGTTCGACGCGTCCATGCTGAACATCGCCCGGGCGGCGGCACCGTCGTCCACCTCGCCCGACACGGCGCGGGTCAGGTCTTCGGCGAGGGCGGGCACGGTGGTCACCAGTTCTGGAGGGACTCGGTCAGCACGGTGTCGAGATCGGTGTTCCGCACCTCGCGCGGCGACACCGCCAGCAGGCGTTGCTGTTTCAGCGCACCTTCCACGAGCGCGGGGACGTCGGAGACGTCGTAGCCCACGCCCGACAGGCCGTTGGGGACGCCGATGTCGCGCATGAGCGCCGTCAACGCCGCGGGCAGCTGCTCCCGCGGGTCGCGCTGGGCGGGCGCGGTCGGGTCGAGGATGCGCGCGGCGTGCAGGTGCCGCTCCGGGTCGGTGGGGAAGGTGAAGCGGAACGCGGCCGGGGCGGTGAGGGCGACCGACTCGCCGTGGGGCACGAGCGGTTCGTCCTGCGGGTAGTCGGCGGGCCGGTATTCGCGCACGCGCCCGGCGATCGGGTAGGCGCACGCGTGCGGGACGTGCACGCCGGCGTTGCCGAAACCCATGCCCGCGTACGTGGCGGCGAGCATCATGTCCGTGCGCGCGTCGAGGTCGCCGCCGTTGAGCACCGCCCTGCGGAACGACCGCGCGAGCAGGTGCAGGGCCTTCTCCGTCCACGTGTCGGAGATGGGGTTGGCGCCGTTGTAGGCGACGCGGGTCTCGGGCGTGTGCCGCGGGAAGGAGTGGAACGGCCGTGCGGTGTAGGACTCCAGGGCGTGACACAGCACGTCCAGGCCGCTGGCGGCGGTCACGCGCGGTGGCATGGACAGCGTGAGCAGCGGGTCGACGACCGCCGTGGTCGGCCGCAGGTACGGGTGGCTGATGCCCGACTTCACCTTGAGGTCGACGAAGTCCATGATGCAGACCGGCGTGGTCTCCGATCCGGTGCCCGCCGTCGTCGGCACGGCGACCAGCGGCTTGAGGCGCCCGGGCGGGGCCTTGGCGGCGCCGATCGGCTTGTTGACGTAGTCGAACAGGTCCGCGGGGTGGGTGGTGAGCAGGTTGACGGCCTTCGCGGTGTCGATGGCCGACCCGCCGCCGACGGCCACGAAGCCGTCCCACGTCGACTGCCGGGCGAACTCGACCGCCTCCAGCACGCTGACGTCGGTCGGTTCGACGCGCACGCCGTCGAAGACCTCGGCGTCCAGCCCGCCCGCGCGAGCCGCCTCGGTGACCCGGTGCGCGACACCGGTGGCCGCGACTCCGGGGTCGGTGACGATCAGGACGCGCCGGGCGCCCTGCTGCGCGAGGTCGTGGCCGATCTCGTCGACCGCGCCGGCGCCGAACTTCAGCGGCGTCGCGCCCCACGTGAACACGGTTTCGTGCAGGTAGTCGACCATGGCCCCTCCCCGGTGAGCGACTGGGAACCCGAGAGTGGCATGTAGCATGCCACTCGTCAAGAGCGCTGGTCGTCAGCGTTCTCGACAAGGGGAGTACCCGCTCAGTCGGTCAGCCGCGTCCAGTCGTAGGAGACGTGCACGGACTCGCCGGACTCGGCCGACTCCTGGGCGATGATGAGCTGCGCCGTGGTGAGCAGGTGCCGCCGCATGGCCTCCGCGGCGTCGGTGGGCTTGCCCGCCTCGACGAGCTCGGCGATCGCCTCGTGCTCGGCCAGGATGTCGGCCAGTCCCCGACTGCGGTCCACAGTGGAGGAGCCGCGGAGGAACACCATGTCGCGCAACGAGTCGACGTAGCGGGCGAGCCGCAGGTTGCCGGACGCGACGTTGATGGCCTCGTGGAACTTCCGGTCGGCGGTCATGAACGCCGCCTCGTCGCGCTCCTCGGCGGCGTGGCGCATGGCGTCGAGGTGGGTGGACAGCTGCTCCGACAGACCGGGCGTGCGCTGGCTCGTGGCGCGGAACGTGGCGGGCACCTCCAGCAGCAGCCGGATGGCGAAGACCTCCTCCAGGTCGTGCAGCGAGGTCTGCAACACGCGGATGCCCCGGTTGCGCTCGAACCGCACCATGCCCCGCTCGGCGAGCTGGATCAACGCCTCCCGCACGGGGGTGCGGGACACGCCGAGCCGGGCTGCGAGATCGTGCACCGAGTACAGCGTTCCGGGCACGAGCTCACCACTGACGATGGCCCCGCGCAGCTCGTCGAGGATCGTCCTGGCGAGGTTCCGGTCGGTGTCGATCTGCCGCATTCGCCCATCGTCCCACGGGCGGCGGGGTTCGAGGTCGGCTTCGGCGGGTCGGCTCACGTCACGTCGGCGCCGAACCACAGGCGGGCGAGCTCGTCGAGGGAGGGCTTGCCGGGCACGGGCAGCCACGTCAGGTACCGGCGCAGGGTCGAGTACCGGTGCAGGAGCGTGTACGCCAGGCACCGGCGCGCGAAGTCGACGTCCGGTTCGAGCCCGTAGCCGTGCAGGAAGGCGTGCCAGCACGCCCGATCGCCACCCGCCAGGTACACCGACGCGGCCACGAACTCGTACTCCGCCGCGCCCACCATCGCGGGTTCGAAGTCGACGAGTCCCGAGACCGTCCACCGCGTCCCGTCGTGGCGCACGAAGACGTGCTCGCGCAGCAGTTCGGTGTGCAGGAAGACGGGATGTGCGGTGGAGAGGTCCACGCCGTCGACGAAGTCCGGCACGAGTTCCAGCCACTCCGGGGCGAGGTCCTGCTGTCGGTGATGTTCCACGACGACGTCGCGGCGAGCGCGCACGAACTCCGTCCAGTCCGTCACGAGCGGAGCCGGATGCTCGGTGACGGCGTGCAGTTCGGCCGTCACGGCCCCCACCTCGCCGCACAGCGCTCGTCGTTCGTCAACGGTCAGCGTGTCCCACACCGAGTCGAGCCCGACTCCGGGAACCCGGGTCATCAGCACGTAGTGCCAGCCCTCGCGCGTGCCGGTGGCGCGCGGGCGCGGGGTCTGTACGGACAGGCGCCCCTCCAGGGCGGTCAGCGCGGCGGCCTCGATACGGAACTCCTCCGCGTCGTCTGAGGGATAGAACTTCAGCACCAGGTCGTCGCCGACGGCGTGGACGGGCAGCGATCCGCTCACGAAGCGCGTCGTCGGGAGGTCGAGCGACAGCTCGGCGAGCACGGCGGCCAGGGGAGGGGGCGTCACGCTCGCGCACGCTACTCGGTGACGGTGGCGGGGTCAGCCGGTTTTCGGCGGGCAGCTATCTCGCGCCAACGTCTGCGTCACATTCCTCTGGAGGTCGACCTGACTGGAGGTTGCAGGCTTCCGGGCATGACACGGACCGAACCGCGGCGGCGGGGAGTGCTCTGGACTCCCGAGAACCGGTGGACGACGGCCGGGTTGCTGTTGGTGGTCACCCTGCTCGCGTTCGAGAACATGGGCGTGGCCACGGCGATGCCCACCATGGTCGCCGATCTCGACGGCGGCGAGCTGTATTCCTGGCCGTTCACCGCCCACCTCGTCGCGAGCGTCGCGGCCACGGTGCTGTCCGGCCGGGTCTGCGACCGCCGTGGGCCGACGCTCTCGTTGCTGGTCGGCCCGTGGATCTTCCTCGCGGGTCTCGTGGCGGCCGGGGCCGCGCCGACCATGGAGGTGCTGCTGGTCGGGCGGGCTCTGCAGGGCTTCGGTTCGGGTGTGCTCATGGTCGCGACGTCGCTGCTCGTCGCACTCACCTACGACGATCGGGAGCGGCCGGTGATGTACGCGGCGTTCGCGGCGGCGTGGGTGTTGCCCGCCGTCGTGGGGCCGTCGATCGCCGGGCTCGTGACGGAGACCGCCGGATGGCGCTGGGTGTTCCTCGGGCTGGTGCCGCTGATGCCTTTGGGCATGGGCCTGCTCGTGCCGGTGGTGCGGCGGCTGCCCGCCCACGTCCCCGATCCTGCGGCGCGGCGAGCGGGGATCGTCGCGGCGGTGACCGTGGCGC
>NZ_CM001466.1:3886911-3943687 GCF_000231055.2 Saccharomonospora azurea NA-128
GCCGCGGTGGCGCTGCGGACGCTGCTGCCCCACGGCACGCTCCGTGCGCGCCCCGGACTGCCGACCGTGGTCGCGAGCCGCGCCCTGCTCGGCGGCGCGTTCGCGGGGATGGAGGCGTACCTGCCGCTGATCATGTCGCAGGTCCACGGCCACAACGCCGCCGTCGCCGGGCTGCCGCTGACCGTGGCGGCGTTGAGCTGGTCGGCGGGGTCGGCCGTCCAGGGCAGGAAACCGGACTGGAGCAGGGCCGCTCTGCTGCGGGCGGGCTTCGGGCTCGTGGCGGCCGGGCTCGCGCTGTTCTCGCTCGTGGCATGGGGTGGGGCGCCGGCGTGGGTGGCGTTCGCCGCCTCGGCCTGCGGGGGAGCAGGCATGGGGATCGCTACGCCGTCGATCTCGGTGCTCTTGATGCGCCTGTCGCCGGTGGCGGAACGGGGCTTCAACACCTCCGCCATGCAACTCGGCGACTGGATCTCCTCCGCGCTGACGATCGGTGCGGGCGGTGCCTTGCTCGCCGTCCTCGCCGGTGGCGCGAGCGACCCGTCCGGCGCCGTCACCACGCTGGCCCTGGCACTCGCCCTGGTGGCGGTGCTGGGCGTCGTCCTCGCCGGACGAGGGCTGCGCGTGGAGGGGATCGACGGAACCGGGCCCGAGCGGGCCTGACGCCGGGTCCGGCCGGTGCCGACCCGTGCCCGGCCAGTGCCGTCATCGGGGTCGTGGCACGCGACTACCCTTGTCGGTGATGACGTACCTCGACCACGCGGCCACCACGCCGATGGTGCCGGAGGCCCTCGCGGCCATGACCGACGCGCTGTCCACGCTGGGCAACGCCTCGTCGCTGCACTCCTCGGGCCGCCGGGCTCGCCGGACGGTCGAGGAGGCGAGGGAGGCGATCGCCGAGGCCGTCGGTGCGCGCCCGTCGGAGGTGCTGTTCACGGCGGGGGGAACCGAGAGCGACAACCTCGCCGTCAAGGGCATCTTCTGGGCCCGGCGCCGAAGCGACCCGCGGCGCCGCCGCGTGCTCGCGAGCGCCGTCGAACACCATGCGGTGCTCGACGCCGTGCAGTGGCTGGCCGACCACGAGGGTGCCGAGGTGACGTGGCTGGAGGTCGACCAGCACGGCCGCGTGCGGCCGGACGCGCTGCGCGCCGCTGTCGAGGACGACCCCGACGCCGTGGCGCTGGCCACCGTGATGTGGGCGAACAACGAGGTCGGCACGGTGAATCCGGTGCCGGAGCTGGCGGCCGTGTGCGCGGAGTACGGGGTTCCCCTGCACACCGACGCCGTGCAGGCCATGAGCACGGTGGAGGTGGACTTCGCCGCGAGCGGCGCCGCCGCGCTCACCCTCACGGGCCACAAGCTCGGCGGACCCTACGGGGTCGGGGTGCTGCTGCTGCGGCGCGACACGCAGGCCACGCCGCTCCTGCACGGCGGCGGGCAGGAACGCGAGGTGCGGTCGGGCACGCTGGACGTGCCCGGCATCCACGCGCTCGCCACCGCCGTGAGCCTGGCCGTCGAGCGCAGGCCCGACCACGCCGCCCGGCTCGTGAAACTCCGCGACGACCTCGTGGCCGCCGTGCGCGCCGAGGTGCCCGACGTCGTGCTCAACGGTCCGCCGCAGGACGCGGCCGACCGGCTGCCCGGGATCGTGCACCTCACCTTCCCCGGCTGTGCCGGTGACAGCCTGCTGATGTTGCTCGACGCGAAGGGCATCGAGTGCTCCACGGGGTCGGCGTGCACGGCGGGTGTGGCGGAGCCGAGCCACGTGCTGCTCGCGATGGGGGCCGACGCCGCGTCGGCGCGCAGCTCGTTGCGGTTCTCCCTCGGACACACGTCGACAGAGGCCGACGTCGACGCGCTCGCGGCCGAGATCGGCGGGGTGGTGGCCAGGGCCCGCCAGGCGGGGTTGTCCGGCATGCGCAGAACGCGAAGCGATCAGGAGGTGTAGCGGTGCGGGTACTGGCCGCGATGAGCGGGGGAGTGGACTCGGCGGTCGCCGCCGCGCGGGCCGTGGAGGCCGGGCACGACGTGGTCGGGGTCCACCTGGCGCTGTCGGCGAAGCCCGGCACGCTGCGGACGGGGTCGCGGGGCTGCTGCACGATCGAGGACGCCCACGACGCCCGCAGGGCCGCCGACATCCTCGGCATCCCCTTCTACGTCTGGGACTTCGCCGAGCGGTTCACCGAGGAGGTCGTGGAGACCTTCGTCGGCGAGTACGCCGCGGGCCGCACGCCGAACCCGTGCGTGACCTGCAACGAGAAGATCAAGTTCGAGGCGTTGCTGGAGAAGGCCGTGGCGCTGGGCTTCGACGCCGTCTGCACCGGACACTACGCGCGGCTGTCCGTCGTGGACGGTGTGCCGGAGTTGCGCCGCAGCGCCGACGAGGGCAAGGACCAGTCCTACGTGCTCGCGTCGCTCACGCCGGAACAGTTGCGCCACGCGATGTTCCCGCTCGGCGACTCGGTGAAGTCCGACGTCCGCGACGAGGCGGAGCGGCGCGGCCTGCCCGTGGCGCACAAGCCCGACAGCCACGATATCTGCTTCATCCCGGACGGCGACACGAAGTCGTTCCTCGAAAAGCGGCTCGGTCAGCGTCCCGGCGATCTCGTCGACGCCGAGACCGGCGCGGTGCTGGGCAGGCACACGGGCGTGCACGGGTTCACCGTGGGCCAGCGCAAGGGCCTCGGCATCGACGCCCCCGCGCCCGACGGCAGGCCGCGGTACGTGCTGTCGCTCGAACCCGTGTCCGGCACCGTGAAGGTCGGCTCGGCGGGTGACCTCGCGGTGAGCCGCATCGAGGCGGATCGGCCGATCTGGCCGAGCGAGACCCCGCTTCCCGGCCCCACCGAGTGCGTCGCGCAGGTGCGGGCGCACGGCAGCACCGCTCCGGCGGTGGCCGAGGTCGTCGACGGCCGGGTGGTCGTGGAACTGCGGGACACGCTGCGTGGGGTCGCGCCCGGGCAGGTCGTGGTGCTGTACCGGCCGGACGCCGACGGCGGCGACGTGGTGCTGGGCAGCGCGAAGATCGCCGCCACGGCATGAGGTCCGCCGCCCGGCGCGGCGTGTGGCTGCCGCTGGCGGTGCTGGCTCTCGCGGTGCTGGGCGGTGTGGTCGAGACACTTCTCGCGCCCTCCCTCGTGGTGCCGACCGGCCCGCGCGAGGACTTCGGCTGGTTCGCCTACACGCCGGTGTCCGGACCGTATTCGGGGCAAGGCTTCCTGCCCAGCACTGCCTACTCCACGGACGGTGCCGGTCTTCAGACGCTGTCGGCCGCCGAGTACTCGGTGCTGCGGTCCGGCTCCTCCGACGAGTACTGGTGGTGCGCGGCGGCGGTGTGTTTTCTCGTGCTGCTGGCGTGGTACCGCGGGGACCGGCCCTGGTGGCGGGTGGTGACGGTGGCGCTCGTCGCGCCTGCCGTGTTCGCGCTCGGCATCGCGTCGATGGTCGTGGGAGCGACCGACGACGGCATCGGTGCCACGGTGCCGGGACTGCTCGCCGGGCTCGCGGGCATGGCGGGTGCCTGGGCGCGCTGGGGGCAGGGGCGTGGCCGCTGGCTCGGTGTGGCGGCGTGCGCGGCGTTGACGGTGTCGATCGCCGTGGCCGCGCTGTCGGACGTGCTCCCCACGGGCACCGTCGTGCTTTTGGTCGCCGGGGCCACGCTCGCGTGGTTCGTGCGGAGCCCGCTGGTCGCCGTGGCCGCTGCGGTGGCGGGCCTCGTGCCGGCCTGGTCGTCCGACCCGGTACTGCCGGGTGTGGTGGCGGCCGTGGTGCTGGTGCTCGCGGCGATCGCCTCTCGACATCCCCGGCTGCGTCACGTGTAATGACGGGCACACTCTTCGCCCGACCGGAGGACGCCGATGACGCCTGTCCGCTCCAGCACCATTGCCGACCTCCTGCGCCGTAGTGCGGCCCGCCATCCCGACCGTCTCGCCGTGCGGTTCGAGAGTCGGGAGTGGACGTACGCGGAGCTGGACACGGCCGTGACCCGCGCCGCCGCGCACCTGCTCGGTCTCGGGCTGGAGCACGGCGACCGCGTGGCCGCCTACGGCAGGAACTCCGACGCCTTTCTGATCGGGTTCCTCGCGTGCGCGCGGGCGGGTCTCGTGCACGTGCCCGTGAACTACAACCTCACCGGCGAGGAGCTGGCCTACCTGGTGGAGCAGTCCCGCAGCCGGGCGGTGCTCACCGATCCCGCCCTCGCCGAGCAGCTGGCTGCCGCCACGACAGCACCGGAGCACGTGCTGGCGCTGCGCGACGCCGACGGCAGCCTCCTCGACGCCGCCCGCGAGGGCGAGCTTCCCGAGCTGGACGTCGAGGTGTCCGACACCGACCTCGCCCAGCTGCTCTACACCTCTGGCACCACGTCCCGGCCCAAGGGCGCGATGATGACCCACCGGGCGCTGGTGCACGAGTACCTGTCGTGCATCGCGGGTCTCGACCTCACCGCCGACGACGCGCCGCTGCACGTCATGCCGCTCTACCACAGCGCTCAGCTGCATGATTGTCACACCAAAGCACATACCTGACCCAGGCGGTTTCCAGCTCTAACGCGAGGTCCGGACACCGGGCGCGTCCAGGTCGGGTGGGAGACTGTCATCTGGGCGATGAGGTGCCGTAGCAGGTAGCGGCGGCCATATACCGGCAGTATGTCCCAGTCTGCGGCGAGGGACACGGCGGCTTCCACAGGTGGGCGGATGTTGCGGTTGGCGTCGGCTTGGCTGTGGAGTTGGTGGTCCTTGCCGCGGTCATAGGCGACGGCTGCCGTGATACAGGTGAGTTGCTGACACCGCCGCCGGACCGGATCAACAGCAAGGGCGTAGAGGCTGTTGATCCGGTCGTCGACAGCTGGCACTGCTGCCGAAGTCGTGGAATGGTCCTGTGACTGTCGCGGTTCCCACCGAGTCAAAAGAAGAAAGTTATTCCAAACAGTGTATGGAGAGCAGGTAGGGGAAGTCACCGAAGTTGTGGTCGCGGCTGCCTTTGATATCGAGGATCGCGAGCTCCGCGCGGCGGGGTGTCGTGATGTCGGGTTGCAGGCACGCCGGCTTGCCGTCATTGCGCTGGGCGCCGGTGTGATCGATCCAAAACCTACTGTGGAGTGGGTAAGTCTGAGGGGGGCCGTCGGTGCCATCTTCGACGAACACAAAGCTCGTTCCGTCGTCGGAATGCGACACCACGGCTCCTCGGACCAGGCGAGGAAGCGCATCGTCGGTCGGGATGACGGCAGCGATCGCCACCGCGCTACCCACACCGGCAGCCGCGACGCTGATGATTACCCATGCCGGCATGGTGATGGTTTTGCGGAAGAACGGTGACTTGGACTTCCGTTCCGATTCTGACCCGTCGAGCTCGGGCTTGGCGGCGGGCGGCCGTTCTCTGTTGCGAAGGGCCGCGCCGATCAGCACGGCTAGTCCAACTGCCTCGGCCAGCGGCAGAAGTTGCATTCCTGCTTCGTAGAGCTTGCCGAGGACATGCCGGGAGGGCTGAGTCGGAAGGACGAAACCGGCGCCCCAGAGGAGCCACAGGAGGTTCGTGGTGACCAGGATGACGCTCCCGGTGCCGACCAACCACACCGTGGGTCGCGTCAGCTTCCTGGCTGCCAGCAGTGTGAGGACGAGACCCGCGGCCGGGACGAGGGTGATCAACCCCTGCGTGATGAGTGTCGAGTAGTCGGGCTGCATCGGATCTCCACGGTGGCAGGGATTTGGGAAACGTTCACGGGGTGGCCGGATCTGTGTACTCGGTCAGACACTCGTCCAGCCCGGCGAACGAGGAGTGTGATCGCTGCGTGGATTCTACGAACCGAACCCGGGTGGACGTGTCGGCGTAAGTCGATCGGACGAGCTTGCCAGGCGTCACGGTGTCCCTTGGCGATGTCACCACGCACATCGACGGAGCGAACTCGGGTTTCACTGGCGTGGCTGGCATGGCGTGACAAGGAGCCTGCCTGAGCCTGAGTATGTCGGTCACTGAGGTGACCTCTGTGGGAAGGGCTGGAACTTCCCCAGCGCTCGCGCAGGTCTCTTGCAGCTGAGCGAGGCTACCCGGCGAGATCGAGTCGCGTCCGTACCGCATCCACAGGCCGTCGGACAAACGGCCGATTTGGACAGTGTCGGTTCCGTCGAGGACGTGTGGCGAGATCTCATCGAAGGACTGGTCATTGATGTAGCCGAGGTCGACCACCGCCGAGTACTGGTCGAAGGCCATCACTGGCAGAGACCTGCCGGCGACGGCAGTAGGACTGACCGGGCGGATGCCCGCTTGCAGATCGGCCAGTGCGACGGCACGTTCGGCAATGAGCGTGGCTTGGTCGGTACCGACCGGGAACGGCCGTACCAGGATGGCCCAGTCCAACTTCGGTGCATCAAGGTATGTCAGGCGCACCGAGCCCCAGGAGTGACCGATGAAGCCCTTCAAAGTGAGCCCATGGCGCGCGTTGATCGTCTCGATGAGCTTTTGGTAGGTCGGTGCGTCGAAGCCCCACCGCTGGGACGAGTCCGCCAGGCCACAGCGGCTGGCCATGTCCTTGGCGACGGTGTCGACGGTCGCGGATGCCTCGCGGGCGGCGAGGTAGTACCTGCTCTGCGCGTCCTGGCATTCGGTCGACACGGCCTGGGTGACCCAGGGTTCTTCCGGCACCACGATGTTGTACCGACTTTGCAGGGCCGGGAAGGCCGTGAGGAATGCGCTAAGACCCACTTCGCCTGAAAGCACGGAATGACCAGGTCCGCCGAAGTCGAGCACGACGGTGTCGGACGTCTTCTGAGTGGCGGGCAGGTAGGCGTAGCGCCAGATGCGCCCGTCGACCTCGATGTCCGTGCAGGGTTCCTTGGTCTTCTGCGCTTCGCAGGTCAGCCCGTCGAGAGCCGCTTCCTGTGTCGGGATGGGTGCGGGTTCGCCGTTGTCCGTCGTACACGCGGTAACGCTTGTGGCTGCCAGCAAGACCAGGGTTCCGAGGACGGCGCGGACGCCATGGCACCGCCACGGCGTCCGCGTATTCCGGGTAGTCCTCGTAAGAGAACTTCTCACCATCCGCTGTCAGCCTTTGCCCACGCCTCGGTGTTGCACATGGTCGGTGTGCACACTCGAACCTGCATGTAGTTGCGGTCCGCCCAGAACGGCAGAACGTACTGATCCACCGCGTCGTACTTGCCTGCGATGTCCATGTACATCTGTCCGTCACGTACACCGTCGAAGTCGATCGTCATCCGGTTTTGGGTGCCGATGCCAGCGTTGATGTTGAGCCAGTATTTGTCGCAGATGTTGATCGGCATCGTGACCGAACCGGATAACCCGCCCCAAGAGCCACCCACGGTGTAATTGCGGTTGCTGTCACAGGTACTGAGGGAATCGCCGTGGCGAGGCGCCCAGTCGGCCAACTGCTTGATCTTCCCTTCATGGCCCGTCCACGGCCGCGCCGAAACCTCCATGTCGACCGTTTCGGCGGTCACGCCCCAGATGTCTGATGGCGCCGGAGTCCACAGGGCCCAGCGGTTGTAGACGAAGATTGGAGTCTTGTCCAAGCCCCAGGCCTCGTAACAGGACACGATCTTGTGGTCGTAGTCGCTCGAATAGCTCGGGGCGAACCAGCCTGTCGAGCAGCCGTTGTCCTCCAGGTACATGTTGTCGATCCCGAATACCGCTGCGTACCCCGAGCCAGGCTGAGCCTCACGTGTGCGTTCGGTGGGCATTCCGGTGGTGTCGCCGCCGCCCATCTGCAGGCCGATGGCGATATTGTGCGCGTCACTGTTGGCAGTGTCTCTCCGGGAGTAGAGCAACTCGGTGGGTGCTTTGGGGCTGTCCCACACGAGAGTGATCGTCTCATCAGCGGAGTACGGATCCGCCACCTCGGCGACTCGTATCCGGCTCTCGTCGACGAGTCGTCCGTTGCGAGCGGCCTCATCCAGGTGCTGTCTGACTCGCCCATGCGCTTCGGAATCCGCCGATGTCAGCGCGGTGGCCGAGCGGGAGGCCTCCTGTAGGGTCGCTTCGTCAAACCGCTCGATCCGCACCGTGTGCTGCGCGGCATCGACCGGAGTGGCATGGGCAGGCGCCCCTGCCACCAGCAAGCCGGTAATCGTCGAAGCCGCGACTACTGACAACACAGCAACCTCGAGCGATCGGTGAGCGTGGTCTTGAAAAGATCAACACTTCCTCCACGGGCTCGAACTAATGGGGGCACGCATGGCTGCATGCGAGTGCGCGTCGGCGCCCCTGTCCCCCAGCACCTCCCTCAGGTGTTCTCACTGAAAGTAGTGAAGTAAAAGCGAACAGTGTTCCACCATTTGCGTTGAGGGTACACGCTTTCCTGTGATCATTCTCACGGTTGCCGCGTGAGTCAGCTGTATCTCCCTCCTTGCCCGATCGCCTCCCACTGCGACGAGTAGTGCTCTACCTGCTTAAGCACGAACACAACCGCACTCTCACGGAACGCACGTGATACCTCTTCCCGGCTATGATCCACATCCCCACTCAACGAGTGAGTTCTCCAGCAGACCGAGCGGTTCAGTGGCGCTGGTGTCGTGTGTGGGGTGGTCGTGGCGGGGATGCGATCGTTCACCGCGATCGCAGGCAGCGCCCAGCTGCACGTTTTCTTTGATGCCGTGGCTCGCCGTGGGCGCCACCAACACCGTGTTGGAGACACCCGACCCCACGGAGATCCTGCGCAGGCTCGAAGCCGACCGGCACGGCGCCTTCTTCGCCGCGCCCACGCTGTGGGTGGCGCTGGCCAACCACGCCGACTTCGCCCGGCGCGACCTGTCGACGCTGCGCAAGGCCTACTACGGCGCCTCGATCATGCCGGTGCCCGTGCTCGAACGGCTCCGCGAGGCGATGCCGCAGCTCGGCTTCTACAACTGCTTCGGACAGTCGGAGATCGCGCCGCTGGCCACCGTGCTGCGGCCCGAGGAGCACGACGCCCGACCCGACTCGGCCGGCAGGCCCGTGCTGTTCGTGGAGGCCCGGGTCGTCGACCCGGACGGCAACGACGTCGCGCCCGGGGAACTCGGCGAGGTCGTGTACCGGTCGCCGCAGCTCGCCACCGGCTACTGGGACAAGCCGGAGGAGACGGAGGAGGCCTTCCGCGACGGCTGGTTCCACTCGGGCGACCTGGTGCGCCTCGACGAGGAGGGCTACCTCTACGTCGTCGACCGCATCAAGGACGTCATCAACACCGGGGGCGTGCTCGTGGCGTCGCGCGAGGTGGAAGACGCTCTCTACACGCATCCCGGGGTCGCCGAGGTCGCCGTCGTGGGGCTGCCGGACGACCGGTGGATCGAGGCGATCACCGCCGTCGTCGTGCCCAAGGGCGACGTGAGCGCCGACGAACTCCTCGCCCACGCCAAGGCGGCGCTGTCGAACTTCAAGGTGCCCAAGGCGGTGCACTTCGTCGACGACCTGCCCCGCAACGCCTCCGGCAAGATCCTCAAGCGGGAGCTGCGGCAGCGGCTCGCCGTGGGGTGAGGCGCCGCCTCGTCAGCGGAGGGCGAGCAGTGTGCGGGTGAGAACGTCGGGATCGTCGGTGTGGCCGAGCGCTACGACGCGCATGTCGCGGTGCCCGACGTGCCCGGCGGGCACACGCGGGGATCCCGGCCGTCGTCACACCGGGTCGAAGCGGCGGACTCCGTCCTCTCCGGTCTCGACGGTCAACATCTCGCGGGTCACGAGGACGTCCAGGTGCGCGGCCACCTCCAGCACCGCGAGCATCCGGTTGAACGGGTCGAGCTCGTCGAGCGCCCGGGCCCGTCGTGTCCACGTGAGCCGGGACGCGACCTCGTAGGCGGTGTGCGCGCCGTCGGCCACCGTGGCCGCGATCCGGTCGAACCGGCGTTCGTGGTGGTCCAGCAGTTCGTCCACGCGTGCGTGCACGCTGGGGGAGACGGGCCCGTGCGCGGGCAGCATTTGCCGGTCGGGCCGCGCCCGCACCGAGGCCAGCGATGCGAGGAAGTCGCGCAGCGGCAGGGGCGGCGGTGCGGCGTGCAGGCCGATCGACGGCGTGATGTGGGGGAGCACGTGGTCGCCCGTGAACAGCAGCCCGGCGTCGGCGTCGTCGAAGACCACGTGCCCCGCCGTGTGCCCGGGCGTGTGGACCACTTCGAGCGAGCGGCGGCCTCCGGCGGCGGGCGTCCGGCCCGGTTCCAACCAGTCGTCGGGCTGCTCCCAGAGGCTGTCGTCCTGCGCGGGCACCGACCTGAACAGCGCGGCCAGCGCGTCCACCACGGGTGCGCCGCCGGCCTGCCGCAGCAACGCGACCTGGTCGGCCATCGGCATCCGGCCGGGCTCCGACACGGTGTCGAGGGTCGTGCGCTCACCCGCGCCCAGCGCGACGGGTGTGCCGTACTTGCGGCGCAGCTCCACGGCGAGTGAGTAGTGGTCGCGGTGGATGTGCGTGATGAGGAACCGGTCGATGTCCGCGAGTCCCGCGCCGATGCCGGACAGAGCGGACGCCAGCCGGGCGTGCGCCTCGTCGAGCGCCCAGCCGGAGTCCACCAGCGTCAGCGACTCGCCGTCGGTCAGCGCGTAGACGTTGACCGCGCGCAGCCCGTCGTTCGGCATCGGCAGCGGAATCCGGTACACGCCGGGAGCCACGGAGTAGAGGCCCGGTTCGGTCCACGGCCGCGTCCCGTCGTCGAGCGGTTGCATTCCGCCATGAGACCAGGTCGACCGCGAGCCGGGAGTCAGGTGAGACCCACCTCACTGAGCGAGCGCTCAGTCGTCACCGCTTTCGAGCATCAGCCGTTCCAGCTCCCGCCGGAGCAGGCCCATGCGCGCGTCCGCGAGCAGCGGGATCTCCCGCCTGCGCCGCCGGACGGCCCCGAGGTCGATGTCGATGACCGTCAACGACTCCTCCCACCACGGCGCCGTCGCCACGGCCGAACCCCACGGGTCGATCACCCGCGAACCGCCCCAGAACCGCACACCCGCCTCGTCGCCGACGCGGTTGACGAACACCACCCAGCACTGCTGCATGCGGGCCGTGAACGTGAGCAGGTCGTGCCAGTACTCGGCGGGGTCGAACGAGCCGCCCGTCAGCTTCGCGGCACTGTTCGCGGGAACGATGAACAGCTCCGCGCCGTCCTGCGCCGCCAGCCACGGCAGCATCGGCTGCCACGCGTCGTTGCAGATCAGCGTCGCGAACCGGCCCTTCTCGGTGTCGAACGCGCGCAGATGCTGCCCCGGGTTGGCGTGCTTGCGCTCCTCCCAGATCAGGTAGTTCGGCAGGTACAGCTTCCGGTGGTTGTGCACGAGGCGGCCCTGCGAGAGGTACAGCGCCGAGTTGTGCCTGCGGATGCGGCCGTCCTCCAACAGCCCGATCACGACGTCCGGGCCGTGCTTCGACAGCGTGGCGAGGCGCGGGTCGTCGGGCCACAGCGAGATGTCGTCCGCCAACTGTCCCAACGCGTACCCGGTGAGTGACAGCTCCGGAAACACGACCAGATCGGCGTCCTGGGCCGCCGCGTCCTTGACCACCCGTTCGGCATCGGCGAGGTTGCCCTCCACGTCGCCGAGCCGGCAGTCCGTCTGTGCCAGTGCCACTCTCATGCGTTTCACCTCCCCTTTCCGTCCCTTTCCATCACCGTCCCCGAAGGAGCGAACACTGCCGACGGTACGGCAACGCCTCGCCGTCCGGTGCCGGTGATTCGGGTGGTGAGCTGGGCAGACCCCGGAGGTGGCGGCGCGTGCGGGCGGCGGCACAATCGGTGGCGTGAGCAGTGGTCGGACGGGTGAAGCGAAGACACAGCGGTTCTGGCCTCCGGGCGCGGCGACCGGAGTCGGGTCGATGCCCGGTGCCGACGTGAGCGAGTCCGCCGCCGTCGTGTTCGGGGAGCTGCCGGACCTCCCGCACCTTCCCGAGCTGCCCGCGCGGGGCCTCGGCGCGGACCTCGTCGGGCGGTCGGCGGCGCTGCTCGTCGACCTGGCCGTGGAGGCGGTGCCGTCGGGGTACCGGGTCACGACCCGGCCGGGCCGCGACCACCGCCGTGCCCTCGACCTGCTGCGCTGGGACGTCGACGCGGTCACCGAGGCGGCCGAGTCGGCGCGACCGTCGGTCGTGAAGACGCAGATCGCCGGGCCCTGGACCCTCGCCGCGGAGGTGGAGCTGCCGCGCGGACACCGGGTGCTCACCGACCACGGCGCGCTGCGGGACGTCACCGACTCGCTCGTCGAAGGGCTCGCCGCGCACGTCGCACAACTCGCCGACCGCATCGGCGCGCAGGTCGTGGTGCAGCTCGACGAACCGACCCTCCCGGCCGTGCTCGCCGGTGCGTTGTCCACCCCGTCCGGCTACGGCACCGTGCCCGCCGTACCCGAACCGCGGGCGCGCGAACTGCTCACCACGGTGATCGAGGGAGCCAGGGCCGCCACGGGAGGTCCCGTGCTGGTGCACTGCTGCGACCACCGCCCGCCCGTGGGGCTGCTGCACTCCGCGGGGGCGGACGCGATCTCGCTGGACGCGACCCTGCTGAGCAGCGCACCGGGCGCGCTGCTCGACGAGATCGGGCAGGCCTGGGACGACGACGTGACGTTCCTGCTGGGCCTCGTTCCCGGGACCGCTCCCGCGACCCGGCCGGAGTTGAGGGAGCTCGCCCGCCCGGCGTTCGACCTCGTCGACCGGCTGGGTTTCGCGCGCACGACGCTGGCCGAGCGGGCCGTGCCCACCCCCGTCTGCGGGCTGGCCGGTGCGACGCAGGAGTGCGCACGGCGAGCACTGTCGCTGGCCGGAGATCTGGGCAAAGCCTTCGTCGAGCCGATCGAGGGCTGGTAGTAGTGGCGGGCATGCGACTGTTCCGCCGACGACCGCGAACCCGGCACGGCGACGGTGAGGGGGCCGGATCGGCGCCCGATCCCCGCACGCCTTTTCCCGAGTCGCCGGTGCCGTCGAAGCCGGAGGAGGCCGCGGCGGAGTTCTGGCGACACTGGCACGCCGTGCTGCCCGACCTCAGTGCCGCGCTCGGCGAAGGGCATCCGCGGGCGGCCGAGACGCTGCTGTGCGACGCCGTCGCCCGCGTGCACCCGGACCTGCAACTCTCCCTCGAACGCGGCCAGCGGGCCCTGTACGCGCTCGTGGTCAGCGGCCGGGAGGACCCGGCCCTGCGGCCCTACACCGACGCGTGGAAGGCCGCCGCGCCACCCGACGACGCGATCTGGGAGTTCCACGACTCGGTGCCACCCGTGCCCGATCCGGCCGGGGTGACGGTCAACCTCGGGGCCCACCGCATCGCGCTGGCGGACGTGCGGGTGGTCGCCCAGGTCGACGACGCGGACGGCGTGGTCGACGTGGCCGTGCACCACCCGGCCTTCGCCGACCTCGGAGAACCCGAACGCGCCGCGATGACGTTCCTGCCCCTGGAGGCCACACTCGGTGAGCGGGTGGCGGCGCAACGCCTGCGTCGCGTCGAGACCGCGGTCGCACCGCCCGAGGGCACCATCAGCCTCGGTGAACTGCGCGCCCTCGTGCTCGGTCTGCCCGGCAATGTCGGTGGCGCTGACTAGGCTCTTCCACTGTGAGCACTGAGGACCTGGCGACCAACGAGGAGCCGGCGGAGTCGGGCGCCGTCGCGGAGCGCGACCCCGGCGCCACCCGCGAGCAGGACGCGACCGACATCACCGACGTGCCCGCCGACGTGCGGGACAGGCACGCCGCGCTGGTGGAGGAGGTCCGCGGCCACCAGTTCCGCTACTACGTCCTGGACGCGCCCACGGTCTCCGACGCCGAGTTCGACCGGCTGATGCGCGAGCTGGAGGACCTCGAAGCCGAGTATCCGGCGTTGTCCTCTCCCGACTCCCCGACCCAGCAGGTCGGCGGTACGTTCTCCACCGAGTTCAACGCCGTCGACCACCTCGAACGCATGCTCAGCCTCGACAACGCGTTCGAGACCGAGGAGCTCACGGCGTGGCTCGACCGCGTCGAACGGGAGATCGGCGGCAGCACCCGCTACCTCTGCGAGCTCAAGGTCGACGGGCTCGCCGTCAACCTGCTCTACGAGGACGGCAGGCTCACCCGGGCCCTGACCCGCGGTGACGGCCGCACGGGGGAGGACGTCACCCTCAACGTCCGCACGATCCAGGACGTCCCCGACCGGCTCACGTCCACCGACGAGTTCCCGGTGCCGCGGCTCGTGGAGGTGCGGGGTGAGGTGTACTTCCGTCTGGAGGAGTTCGCTGAGCTCAACGCCCAGCTCGTCGAGGCGGGCAAGTCGCCGTTCGCGAACCCGCGCAACGCCGCCGCGGGATCCCTGCGGCAGAAGGACCCCAAGGTCACCCGCACCAGGCCGCTCCGGCTCATCTGCCACGGGCTCGGCAAGCGCGACGGGTTCGACCCCGCGCGCCAGTCCGAGGCCTACGACGCGCTGGCGGCGTGGGGGCTGCCCGTGTCGCCGTACAGCAAGGTGATCGACTCGCGCGAGGAGCTCTTCGAGCACATCCGCTACTGGGGTGAACACCGGCACGACGCCTCCCACGAGATCGACGGCGTGGTGCTCAAGGTCGACGACGTGTCGCTCCAGCGGCGACTCGGCACCACCTCGCGGGCCCCGCGCTGGGCGATCGCCTACAAGTACGCGCCCGAGGAGGCCAACACGACGTTGCTCGACATCCGCGTCAACGTCGGGCGCACCGGCCGGGTCACGCCGTACGCCGTCATGGAGCCGGTGAAGGTCGCCGGATCCACGGTGTCGATGGCGACCCTGCACAACGCCGAGGAGGTCAAGCGCAAGGGCGTCCTCATCGGCGACCGCGTGGTGATTCGCAAGGCGGGCGACGTCATCCCCGAGGTGCTCGGCCCCGTGGTCGACGTGCGCACCGGCGACGAGCGCGAGTTCGTCATGCCCACCCACTGTCCCGAGTGCGGCACCGCGTTGCGCCACCAGAAGGAAGGCGACGTCGACATCCGCTGCCCCAACGCGCGGTCGTGTCCCGCGCAGTTGCGTGAGCGGTTGTTCCACCTGGCGGGCCGGGGCGCGTTCGACATCGAGGTGCTCGGGTACGAGGCGGCGAGCGCGCTGCTCACGGCCGGAGTGATCACCGACGAGGGCGACGTGTTCGACCTCGACGAGGAGAAGCTGCTGCGCGTCGACCTCTTCGTCACCAAGGCGGGCACGCTGTCCGCCAACGGCAGGCGGCTGCTCGACAACCTCGACTCCGCGAAGGACCGTCCGCTGTGGAAGGTCCTGGTGGCGCTCTCGATCCGGCACGTCGGTCCCACGGCGGCGCAGGCGCTCGCCCGGGAGTTCGGGTCGATCGACGCCATCGACGCGGCCGACGAGGAACGGCTCGCCGAGGTCGACGGTGTCGGCCCCACCATCGCGCGCGCCGTGCGGGAGTGGTTCGCCGTCGACTGGCACCGCGAGATCGTGGAGAAGTGGCGGCGCGCGGGCGTGCGGATGGAGGCCGAACGCGACGCGTCCGTGCCGCGGAACCTGGAGGGCCTGTCCATCGTGGTCACCGGGTCGCTCGCGGAGTTCTCCCGCGACGAGGCCAAGGAAGCCATCATGGCGCGTGGCGGCAAGGCCGCGGGTTCGGTGTCGAAGAAGACCGCGTTCGTGGTGGTGGGCGACGCGCCGGGCTCGAAGTACGACAAGGCCGTGCAGCTCAAGGTCCCGGTGCTGGACGAGGACGGCTTCCGCGTCCTGCTGGAGCAAGGCCCCGAGGCGGCCCTGGACGTGGCAGAACGCGCCGACGCCACCGAGTAACAGCGTGTCCGCGTCTGGCGTACGCGTGTCCGCGGTTCACGTACGCGTGTTCGTCGTTCCCGTACGCGTTACCGTCTCTCAGGGAGGAGATCACCGTCGTGAGTGACATCGTCGTGCGCCCGGCTCGCCCGGAGGAGTGGTCCGCCGCCGGGGAGTTGACCGTCGCCGCGTATCGCGCGAACGGCTATCTCGACGACGCCGACGGCAAGGCCTACACGCGATCGTTGCGGGACGCCGCCCGGCGCGCGGAGCACGGGACACTCCTCGTGGCCGTCGCCGCTGACGGGGACCTGGTGGGCACCGCCACGCTCGTGGAGCCCGGGTCGGTGCTGGCCGAGATGTGCGGCGACGGCGAGGCCGAGCTCCGCATGGTGGCCGTGGCTCCGCACGCGCGGAGGCGTGGCGTCGGGGAGGCGTTGACGCGTGCGGCGCTCGACCTCGCCGCCGAACGCGGGGCGACCCGCATGGTCCTGTGCAGCCTCGACATCATGACCACCGCGCACCGGCTGTACGAGCGGCTCGGGTTTCAGCGCGTTCCCGCACGCGACTGGTACACCGACGGGGGACTGCTGCTGGTGGCGTTCACGAAGGAGCTGTGACGCCGAGCGAAGGACTGCGAACCCCGGGCGGTCACGGCCAGTCGCGGGTGTCGCGACGGACGAGCACGGTCACGCACAGTCCGACGGTCGCCACGCCGAGCGCGAGCAGCGCCGCTCCGTCGACACCCAACGCGTCGACGACGTGATCGAGAAGCCGTCTGCTGCGCGACTCCGGGTCCGCCAACACCACGGCGGAGAAGGACAACGCGAGGACCGTGGCCGCGGCGAGGACCCAGCGGCCGAGTCGACCGTCCAATCCCGTCCGGTGCACGACGACCCGGCCCGCGCGCAGGATCCGCCGTACCCGCAGGATCCGGAACGTCCCGGCGGCGAGCAGTAGTCGCAGGACCTGGACGGGCCCGACGACGAACACCACGGCCGGCACGGTGATGCCCACCACGATGAGCTGCGGGCGGTATCGCTGGACGTAGGTCCGGAGGTTGCCGCTCGCCCATAGCAGCGCGAGCGATTCCCCCACGAGGACGGCCAGGGACAGCCAGTTCAGCACGGTGCCGACGACGCCGAGCGTGCCGGGCGTGGTGGCGAGGAAGACGGCCGGGACCGACACGACACTCGCGGCGAGGACGGGGACCGTGAGTCGCTGTTGGACATGGTGCGCGCGGTCGCCGTCACGGGTGGGTCCCGGCATGTCAGGTCGTCCGCGGGCGTGATCGACGTGGGTGTCGACCCGCGTGGCCCGACGCACGGTCGTGGACACCGCATGCGGACGCACGTGCGGGAGGTGCGGACACGCGTACGCCAGACGCGGACACGCGTGCACGAGACGCGGACACGAGTACCTGAGGTGCGGACACGCGTGCGCAGAGTGCGGACACGCCGTCAGGAGTCCAGGACCACTGCCACGATGCCGGCGAGGTGGGCCAGGCGGGCGACCTCGGCGGCGCGGAACATCGGGCCGCCCGGCCTGCCCACGAGCAGCGCTCGGTCGGGCTTGCCCACGGGGGTGGCGGCGAGCTCGGTGCCGAGTTCGCGCCACATCTCGGGGATCCAGGACGCCTCGGCGTCGAGCACGGTGGCCCGCTCCAGCGGCATCCACGGCAGTTCACCCAACGGTGCCTCCGGTGCCGCCGTGGACGACGCGAGCCGGGTGATCTCCCCGTCGTCGGCACGCACCACGAGTGACCACCCGGCGCGCACGATCCGTGGCACGCCGTCGGCGAGCAGGTCGAGGCCGGAACGGGGATTGGCCGCGATCTCCTCCACGAGTTCCAGTTCCCGGTGGGTGTCGAGCACTCCCGCGTAGGGGCGCACCGCGTCCACCTCGACGCCCTCCACGCTCTCGGCCGCGGTGATGAGCGTGTCGGGGAGTCTGCCGGAGGGCAGCTCGACCACCAGGTCGTCGATCGCCACACCGTTGCCGCGTTCGACGACGTCGACACTCAGGATGTCGGCGCCCGCCAGTCCCAGGGCACTCGCCACGGCGCCGAGGGTGCCGGGGCTGTCCGGGAGTTGGACCCGGATCAGGAAAGACAACGTGGACCCCTTTCCTCGGCCAGCGTCCTCACCTTGTCCACTGCTCGTATTCGCCGACCGATGATTGTGACAGTTCCGACCTCGCATGGGTAGTCGCCGTCGCCCGGACCCGAGGCGAGTGATCGGGCCCGTACGCCATAGACTGCCCTGGGAAACACCCGAAATCGACAACACTCGCGTCGAATACGAGAACACCCCGGGAGTCGCCCGCGTGTCGAACATTTCCCGCGACGAGGTCGCGCATTTGGCCAGATTGGCGAGGATGGCCGTCACCGAGGAGGAACTGGACGTCTTCGCGGGCCAGCTCGATCAGATTCTGGACTCGGTGGCGAAGGTGTCCGAGGTCGCCTCGGACGACATCCCGCCGATGTCGCATGCCGTGCCGTTGACGAACACGTTCCGTGAGGACGAGGTTCGGCCGGGCCTCAGCCAGGCCGAGGCGCTGGCGGGCGCACCGGCGGCGGAGGACGGCAGGTTCCGGGTGCCGCGGATTCTTGGGGAAGAGCAGTGACCGATCTGACGAGGCTGTCCGCCGCCGAACTGGCGGAGAAGATCCATTCCCGCGAGGTGTCGTCCGAGGAGGTGACCCGGGCCCACCTGGACCGGATCGCCGAGGTGGACTCCGACATCCACGCGTTCCTCCACGTCGACGCCGACGGCGCGGTCGCGTCCGCTCGCGCGGTGGACGAGGCGCTGGCGAAGGGCGAGAGCCCCGTGTCGGCCATCGCCGGTGTGCCGCTGGCGCTGAAGGACGTGTTCACGACGCGCGGCATGCCCACCACGTGCGGCTCGCGCACGCTGGAGAACTGGGTTCCGCCGTACGACGCCACGGTGACGCGCAAGCTGCGCGAGGCGGGCGTGCCGATCCTCGGCAAGACCAACATGGACGAGTTCGCGATGGGCTCGTCGACGGAGAACTCGGCGTTCGGTCCCACGCGGAACCCCTGGGACCGCGAGCGGGTGCCCGGCGGCTCCGGTGGTGGTTCGTCGGCGTCCATCGCCGCGTACGAGGCGCCGCTGGCCATCGGCACCGACACCGGTGGCTCCATCCGCCAGCCCGCGTCCGTCACCGGCACCGTCGGCGTCAAGCCGACCTACGGCGGCGTCTCGCGGTACGGGCTCGTGGCGTTCTCGTCGTCGCTCGACCAGGCCGGCCCGTGTGCGAGGTCGGTGCTCGACGCGGCGTTGCTGCACGAGGTCATCGGCGGTCACGACCCGCTCGACTCCACGTCGATCGACGCGCCGGTGCCGCCCGTGGTGCAGGCCGCGCGTGAGGGCGCGAACGGCGACCTCACCGGCGTGAAGGTCGGCGTGGTGCGCGAGCTCTCGGGAGAGGGCTACCAGCCCGGCGTGCTGGCGTCGTTCGACGCCGCCGTGGCTCAGCTGCGCGAGCTGGGCGCCGAGATCGTCGAGGTCTCGTGCCCACACTTCACGTACGGCCTGTCGGCGTACTACCTGATCGCGCCGAGCGAGTGCTCGTCCAACCTGGCCCGCTTCGACGCCATGCGGTACGGGCTGCGGGTGTCCGACGACGGGGAGCACAGCGCCGAGGAGGTCATGGCGGCCTCCCGGGAGGCGGGCTTCGGTCCCGAGGTGAAGCGCCGCATCATGCTCGGCACCTACGCGCTGTCGTCGGGCTACTACGACGCCTACTACGGCTCCGCGCAGAAGGTGCGCACCCTGATCGCGCGCGACTTCACGGCCGCGTACGAGCAGGTGGACGTGCTCGTGTCGCCGACGACGCCCACCACGGCGTTCCGTCTCGGCGAGCGCGTGGACGACCCGCTCGCGATGTACCTGGCGGATCTGTGCACCATCCCGGCGAACCTCGCGGGCAACGCGGCGATGAGCGTGCCCAGCGGGCTCTCGGCCGACGACGGCCTGCCGGTCGGGTTGCAGATCATGGCTCCGGCCCTGGCCGACGAGCGACTCTACCGGGTGGGCGCGGCGTACGAGGTCGCCCGCGGCCCGGTGCTGGACAAGATGTCTGAGCTGAAGGGAGCGCCGACGCCGTGACTGCGGTTGCCGACCTGATGGACTACGCCGAGGTCGTCGAGTCGTACGACCCGGTGCTCGGGCTCGAGGTACACGTCGAGCTCAACACGAAGACGAAGATGTTCTGCGGCTGCCCCAACCTGTTCGGCGGTGAGCCGAACACGCACGTGTGCCCCACGTGCCTGGGTATGCCCGGTGCGTTGCCGGTGGTCAACGGCAAGGCGGTGGAGTCGGCGATCCGGATCGGTCTGGCGCTGAACTGCGACATCGCCGATTGGTGCCGGTTCGCCCGGAAGAACTACTTCTATCCGGACATGCCGAAGAACTTCCAGACCTCGCAGTACGACGAGCCCATCGCGTTCGACGGTTACCTCGACGTGGTGCTCGACGACGGTGAGGTCGTGCGCGTGGACATCGAGCGCGCGCACATGGAGGAGGACACCGGCAAGTCGCTGCACGTCGGTGGCGCGACGGGCCGGATCCACGGTGCCGAGCACTCGCTGCTGGACTACAACCGTGCCGGCGTGCCGCTGATCGAGATCGTCACCAAGCCGATCGTGGGCATGGGCGAGCGGGCGCCGGAGGTGGCGCGCGCGTACGTGACGGCGCTGCGCGACCTGCTGCGGGCCATGGACGTCTCGGACGTGCGCATGGACCAGGGTTCCCTGCGGTGCGACGCCAACGTGTCGCTGATGCCGAAGGGCGCGACCGAGTTCGGCACGCGCACCGAGACGAAGAACGTCAACTCGCTGCGCAGTGTCGAGCGCGCGGTGCGCTACGAGATGACGCGGCAGGCGGCCGTGCTCGCCTCGGGTGGCAGCGTGCTGCAGGAGACCCGCCACTTCCAGGAGGCGGACGGCACCACGGCGTCGGGCCGCGTCAAGGAGACCGCGGAGGACTATCGGTACTTCCCGGAGCCCGACCTGGTGCCCATCGCGCCGTCGCGGGAGTGGGTCGAGGAGCTGCGCACGACGCTGCCGGAGCTGCCGTGGGAGCGCCGCAAGCGCATCCAGGAGGAGTGGAACCTCACCGACGAGGAACTCCGCGACCTCATCAACACGGGGGCGGCCGATCTGGTGGCGGCGACGGTCGAGGCCGGTGCCAAGCCGAACGAGGCGCGCAGCTGGTGGGTGCAGTACCTGACCCAGCAGGCGAACCTGCGTGAGGTGGAGCTCGCCGACCTGCCGATCACGCCGAAGCAGGTGGCCCGCGTGATCGAGCTGGTCAACTCCGGTGAGCTGACCAACAAGCTGGCCCGCGAGGTCGTGCAGGGTGTGCTGAGTGGTGAGGGCGAGCCCGACGACGTCGTGGAGAAGCGCGGTCTCAAGGTCGTGTCCGACGACTCCGCGCTGATCACCGCGGTCGACGAGGCGCTGGCCGCGCAGCCCGACGTGGCGGAGAAGATCCGTGGCGGCAAGGTGCAGGCCGCGGGCGCGATCGTGGGCGCGGTGATGAAGGCGACGAAGGGGCAGGCCGACGCCAAGCGCGTCCGCGAGCTCGTCCTGGAGAGGGTCGGCGCCTGACCGTGTCGACGCGCGACCGTCGGGAACCGGGATGGTCGCCCGCTCGGGTGTCGTGGCGGGAGTGGCTCGGCCTCGCGGCCGGGCTGCTCGCCGTCGGATCGTTGTTCCTGTCGTGGACGAACCTGGGTGCCGATCATCCCGAGGTGAGTGCCGCACTGGCGGAGCTGCCGGACGAGGACGTGCATCGCTCGGTGTGGCGGGCGACGTTCTTCGGGTGGCTCGCTCCGCTGCTGATCGCGGTCGCCGGAGTGTGCGTGGTGCTGTTCGGGCAGCGCCGCGCCCTGCGGACCGCCGGACTGCCGCAGCTGTGGTTGGTGGCCGCGGCGGTGGGGGCGGTCGCCACGGTGCTCGCGTGGGTGTTCGTCGACTGGCAGTTCGGCACCGAGCAGCGCGAGTTCCTGACCGTGAGCGGCGTGGAGTTCCAGGCCGGGCCGGGACGGTACCTGGGCGCCGCGGCGGTGCTGGGGTCGCTTGTGGCGGCCGTGTTGGACGTGCGGGCGGCGGTCAGTCGCGGCCCGAGCCGGAAGAGGGCTGGCGCACAATGAGGACCACGCGGTCGTCGCTGGACACCGGTTCGCCGCCGTCCTTGTTGACCGTTCCCGCGACGGCGACGTCCCCCGTCACCTGAGCGAGGCTGCCGATCCGCCCGTACGAGGCGCCGTTCTCGCCGTCGAGGGTCGGCTGCGGATCCCCGCCGACGGACCCGTCTTCCGTCAACGGCAGGTTCTGCACGTTGCCGGCCTCGGACGTGGCCACGGCGAGCATGTCGGTCCAGTCGGCACACCCGCTGACGCCGGGGCGGTCCTTCCACGTCCACGCGGGCACCGAGAGTGGTTCGCCCGCCTCCACCCGGTAGACCGCGTCGTGCTGTTCCGCCTGGTCGGTGACCCACAACCGTCCGCCGTCGGTCGTGCTGCACAGACCACCGGGAGAGCGCAGGCCGTGGGCGTACACCGGCGAGTCCGCCTGCGGGTTGCCCTCCGCGGGCTTGCCGGAAGTGTCGATGCGCAGCACCTTGCCCGCGAGCGAGCCGGGGTCGGCGGTGGCACTCGGCGTGCCGGCATCGCCGGTGGCCACGAGCAGGGCACCGTCGGTGCCCGGAAGCAACGCACCCCGGTTGTGGGTCGGGCCCTTCGGGATGCCGGTGAGGACGGGCTTGGGTGACTGCCCCTGGGAGAACCGCACCACCCGGTTGTCGCTCGCGGTGGTGACGTAGGCGTAGACGAGGCCGTCCTCCGCGTAGGTGGGCGACAGCGCGAGACCGGTGAGCCCGCCGTCGCCTGTGGCCTCGACGTCCAGCGTCGCGATCTCCTGCGGTTCCCCGTCGGTGCCGACGAGGAACACACGCCCGCTGCGCCGCTCGCCCGCCAACGCGCTGACCGAGGACCCGTCGGAGGGCAGGGGGGCCACGGCCGACACGGTGTCGAGGCACGTGGCGATGACGGCCTTGTCGTAGTCGGTGCACCCCTCGGGTGGAGGGACCGACGTCTCCGAGCTCGGTGGGCTGCCGGGGCCGGGACTGTCGTCCATCTCGGGCAGCTCCGGCTGCGGCGCGGCCTCCGCGGTGAGCTCGGGAGCGTCCCGCCAGTCGGTGGCAGCGGTGGAGTCGTCGAACTCGGCACAGCCCGCGGGCACGACGGCGACGGCCGCCAGCACCGCGGCAGGCCATGAGCGTCTCGGACCCCTGCGCACGCCAGCCAGCCTAAGGCGCGTGAGGTGAACCTCGGGTAAGTGGGTCCGGACACATCGGCCACGATGGTGGGGTGACCATCACCGTGCTGATTCCCCACGACGACGGCGTGACCGCCCTGTCGGAGGTGCCCGGCGTGCGGGCCGTGCGCTACGACGTCGACGCCCTCGCCGAGAGCCTGCCCGCCGAGGCCGCCGAGGCGGAGGTCCTCATTCCGGGGGCCAAGCCCGCCACGCTGCGGCCGCTGCTCGACGGCATGCCGAGGCTCCGGTTGATCCAGCTGCTGTCCGCCGGTGCCGAGGACTGGACCGACCGGGTCCCGGACGGGGTGCTGCTCTCCACCTGCCGGGGAGCACACGGTGGCAGTACCGCCGAGTGGGTCATGGCGGTGCTGCTGGCCACCTATCGCGGCCTGCCCGCGTTCGCCGAGGCGCAGCGCGCGCGGACCTGGAGCCCGCAGACCACGCAGACGTTGCAGGGCAGCCGGATCCTGGTCGTGGGGGCGGGCGACGTCGGCCGGCAGTTGCGGCGCAGGCTCCTGCCGTTCGACGCGTGGGTCACGATGGTCGGGTTCACGCCGCGTGACGACGTGCACGGCGTGGAGGAACTCCCGGCGTTGTTGCCCGACGCCGACGTCGTCGTGTTGGTGACCCCGCTGACGTCGCGCACGCGGGGACTGGTGGACGCGGCCTTCCTGGGTGCGATGCCCGACGGTGCGCTGCTCGTGAACGCCGCGCGGGGAGCGGTGGTGGACACCGACGCGTTGCTGGCGGAGCTCACGGAGGGCCGGTTGAGCGCGGCGCTCGACGTCACCGATCCGGAACCGCTGCCCGCGGACCATCCGTTGTGGACCGCGCCGAACGTGCTGATCACACCGCACGTCGGCGGCGCGGTCCGGGACGCGCGGCGCCGTTCGTACCGGGTGGTGGCGGCCGAGATCGAGCGGTACGTCCGCGGTGAACTGCCCGACAACCTGGTGCAGGGCGAGTACTGACCTCGCCCCCGGTGCGACGGCCCGAGTCAGGCTCCCTCGGCGAGGACCTCGGTGCTCCGCGGTGTGGAGTCGGCTCTCAGCAGCACGACACTCGTCGTCCTGGGGTCGGTGGCGGGCCAGCCGGGTGAGGACTCGATCGCCTCGCCGGTCCGGACGGTCGCGGCGGCCGCGTAGGTCACCGTCGCGTGAGCCGGCGGAGGGATCGTGGCGACCACGAGGTGCCGTCCGCTACTGCATCACGGATCCGCCGAAGTAGTCGTCGTCGTCCGGGTCGCCACCCTCGCGCGTGGGCCCGGGCGTCGTACCGGGCCCCGGCGTGGTCGCCGACGGCGGGCCGCCCGGCTCGATGATGTCGTCGAGGTCGTGCCCCTCCTGGATCATCGCGTAGGCCTGGCGCATGCCCTCGACGCCGCCCTCCAGCGCGGTGCGGACCTGCGGGTCGTCGAGGAACCGTCCCGCGGCGATGTCGTTCCAGGACAGGTCGCCCTTGTCGATGCGGGCCTGCAGCTCGCGCAGCTCCTTGGGGGCGTCCTTGCTACGGGCGTGTTCGGCGATCTGCTCGACGTCCTGCGGTGAGAGGCTGGACTTGGCCATCTTCGCGTCGAGCTGCTTCGCGCTGCTGATGGTGCGGTCGAGGCCGAGCTCCGCCTGTTCGAGCTGCGCCATCGCCGCGGCGATACGGGGATCGCGGGAGAGGTCGGGGCCGGTCATCAACACGCTCCGGAGTGGGTGGGCGGACCTGGGTTGCTCGGTGCCGTCGGCGTTCGACGGCGTCGTCGTGACCTCACCGCCGGTCCTCCACCGACGTCACGACGACCCAGTGCTCGTACTCCTCTTCGGACACCGCGACGATCGGGCTGCCCGTCGGTGAGACGGCGACGAACTCGAACGTCGACGTGCGTTCCTGGAAGACGGGGAGGAAGCCTCCTCGCTCGGGCGGGCGGGCGCGGACCCAGGGCAGGGTCGAGGCGCCGGGGCCGGTGAGGCAGATCAGGCACGCGCCGTCGGCGTCGAACAGGCCGACGTCACGGCCCGTGTCCCGCCACGCCTGTTCGGTCCGGTCCAGAACGTCGTCGGCGTCGTCGTCGGAGTCGATGCGGACCCGGGGAACGACGCCCCCCGAGGCCGCGGCCTTGATCGCCGCCAACGGCGTGACCCCGGAGGCGTCGTCGGCCTCCCCGAGCACCGTGAACCCCGCGGCCTCCAGGACGGCGATCCGGTCGGCCCGGGTCACCTTGCCCGCCATGCTGTCGTCCCCCTGTTCGATCAGGACGGCGGTGTGACGCCGTAGAACATGTGGTGGCTTCCGCCGATCTGACTGTAGCGCTCGATGTCGTTGTTCGACGCGGTGCTCCAGCCGAAGTCGACGCCTTCCCGGGACGGGTCGCCCTTCGGTTGACCCGCGTGGAAGTGCGGTCCCGGTGCGTTGGGATCACTGGTGTGTTCGGCGATCACCCGGGAGCCGTTCTCGGTCTCGAACTGCATGTAGCGGCCGTGCGTGCCGAGGTCCTCGGAGTGCCGGTAGTTCGGTTCGCCGTAGCGGGTGTAGTCGTTGCCGACCTCCCACGCCGCGTCGGGTTCCGTGCCCTGCGGGATACCGGCCCGGTCGTAGGCGGCGTTCATCGCCTCCTCGCGGGTCTGGTAGTAGGTGTTGCACGCCGCGAGTCCCCACGGGTCGAGCCACAGGGTGGGGTTCGGAACGTAGGCACTCGGGTTGGCCGCCGGCGCGAGTCCGAGCGGGTCGTTGCTGACGTAGCGCCCGGTCTCCGGGTCGTAGTGCCGCTGGTAGTTGTAGTGCAGCCCGCTCTCGGCATCGTGGTACTGGCCGGGGAAGCGCAGCGGCATGGAGACCGGCATGGAGGTCGGCATGGAGGTCGGCATGGCCGCGGCGGGTTCGGCCACCGTGTCGCCCCAGACCGAACGCCTCGCGTGCCAGGCGAGCCTGCCGTGCGCGTCGACGAGTTCGGTCGGCGTGCCCACCAGGTCGGTGACGATCGAGTAGAACTGCTGGTCGATCCACTCCCGGGCCGCGGTGTTCGCCCGGACCCGGGTCACCTGCGTGAGCGGACGGAACGAGCCGGGAGCCCAGTTCCACGTCGTCGCGTGGCCTGTCGAATGGGCCTGTTCGGCGAGCAGGGTGCCGTCCCAGGTGAACGCGGTCTCCTCGGCGACACCGCCGTCGGGGGACAGGCGCTGTTTGGCGATCCGGCGGCCGAGCGCGTCGTAGCGGTAACGCCAGCGCGCGCCGTCCGGGGTGGTGACGCCCACGAGCCGGTCCTCGGCGTTCCAGGTGTAGTGCCAGATCTCCGGTTTGCGCGACAGCCGCGTCTTCTCCCGCCGCACCAGCCGTCCCTGCGCGTCGTGGTGGTAGCGCACGGAACCGGCCGTCTGCACGCGGTTGCCCGCGTACTGCCGGGGGCCCGCGGTGTCGGTGCCGGGCCAGGACGCGGCCGTGATGTTGCCGAGCGCGTCGTAGGAGTAATGCTCACGCCAGTTCCGGCCGGTGACGCCGGTGATGCGCCCGACCGGGTCGAGGGTGAACCGGCGGGCACCCGCGAGCCGGTCGTCCACCCCCGTGAGGTGTCCGTCCGGCTGGTAGTGGAACGTGCGCTCCTGAAGGATCCTGGCCATCGGGGCCACCGGTCCGGGACGGCCGGGGGCGGGCAGCGCGGAGATCGTCTGGGACAGCAGCCTGTGGCCGGGTGTCCACGACTGGGCCAGCACCGTCCCGGTGTCGACGACGCGTTCGATCTCGCGACCGGCGGCGTCGTAGCCGAAGGTCAGGGACCGGCCCGCGGTGTGCAGTGTCGTCGGCCGGTGGTTGACGTTGTAGGCCCAGCTCGTCTCGTTGCCGGTCGGCGTCAGGCGATAGGTCCGGCGACCGGCCGCGTCGTAGGCGTACCGGCTGATGCGGCCGTTGACCGTCTCGCTCAGCACACGCCCGAGCACGTCTCGCCGCAGCGTGACGTCGGCGTCGTCGTTGACGGCCCGCAGCAGCCGGCCCATCGGGTCGAACTCGAAGTGCGACACCGCTCCCGCCGCGTCGCGCTCCCGGACGCGGTCGCGCTCGTCGTAGGTGAACGTCGTGACCTCACCCGCACCGTTGGTCCGCGACGTCAGCCTGCCCGCCGCGTCGTAGGTGTAGCGCAGGATGCGGCCGTCGAAGTCCCGCTCCTCGACGACCCGGCCCGCCGCGTCGTAGGTGTAGGTCCATACCAGACCGCTCGACGTGCGCACGTTCGTGGGCCGCAGCGCGGTGTCGTAGTCGTACTCCACCCAGGAGCCGTCCGGCAGCACCTGGCGCCGCGGCAGGTCGAAGTGCGTGCTCTCGTAGCGGGTCGTGCGGCCCATCGCGTCGACGTAGGACACGGTGTTGCCCTCGCCGTCGTAGTGCCACTGCTCGGTGGCACCGTGCGGGTCGGTGCGCGCCACCACCTTGCCCTCGATGTTGTAGCGGAATCGGGTTCGCGCGCCGAGCGGGTCGATGGTCTCGACGATCCGGCCGAACAGGTCGCGCACGTGCTGCAGGCTCGCGCCGGTCGGGTCGGTGATCACGAGTGGGAGACCGGCGTCATTGGTGCGGACCGTGCGCGTGCCGCCGACCTCGTCGACGGTCTCGACGAGGTGTCCCCGGTCGTTGTAGGTGTGCCGCTTGACCGCGCCCGCCGGGTTCGTGACGGCGACGAGGTTGCCGCGCTCGTCGTAGCTGTGGCGCCAGACGGCTCCGTCCGGCTCGGTCACCACCACGGGACGGCCGAACTCGTTGTACTCCGCCGTGGCCTGGCTGCCGTCGGGGTGGGTGATCGCGGTCAGGTTGCCGTCGGCGTCGTAGGAATAGCGGGTGGTGCGGCCCAGCGGGTCGGTCCGCGAGAGCAGCCGGTTGTGCTCGTCCCACTCCGACACCGTCGTCGCCCCGAGCGGGTCGGTGCGCACGGCCACGTTGCCCCGCTCGTCGAGCTGATACGTCGTGATGTTGCCGAGAGAGTCGGTGAAGCGGGTCGTCCGCTGTTCGGTGTCGTAGGAGAACGTGCCGTTGAGGAAGCCGTCCGCACCCTGGTTGGCGATGCAGCGTCCCTGCGCGTCGTAGAGGTAGCGGTACCACTCGCCGTTGCGGTCGGTCCACTGGACGATCCGGCCCTCGTCGTCGTACTGGAAGCGCATCGCGCGGTTCGACGAGTTCACCACGTCGGTGAGCAGCCCCTCGGCGTCGTAGCCGTAGCGCATGACCGTCACGGGACCGGCCTGGCTCTCCTGCGCGTCGCGCAGGCGGAGGGCGCTCACCCGGCCGTCGGCCGTCTCGACGTCGACGTGGTAGCCGCAGCCATGCCGCACCGCGGTGAGGACTCCGGCGGAGTCCCGGTCGAGCTCGATGCGGTTGTCGTTGTGGTCGCCGATCGCGGTGAGCGGGACGACCGGGCCGGACGTCGCCGAGGCGTCGAAGTGGAGGACGCGCGCCGGGTCTCGCCGGGTGATGGTGTAGCCCGTCTCGGTGCGCTCCAGCGGCCAGCGCGGCCCGGTCTGCGGCAGCACCCGCGCGCCCGGATCGGGCAGCGGGTAGACGAGGATCACGCCGTCGTCGGCGACGTAGACCACGCCCTCGGCGTCGATCTCCAGCCGCTGGTCCAGTGTGGACGCCCAGTTGCGGCCGAACAGCCGTCCGGCGCGGTAGCCCGAGATGTGGGTTCTGCGCAGAATCAGCGGGAGCACGCCGGGCAGTTGCAGGTCCGTCTGGCCGAGCACGACCTCGCCGCTGGCGATGTCCACCGGGTCGTTCTCGCACACGCGGAAGTCCTCCGGGGTGCGGGTCGTCTCCGGGTCCTGAGGTCGTGCCGAGGTGTCGTTGCCGCTGCCGGACCGGTTGGTGTTGTTTCCGCCCCCGTTGCCCGTGGTGCCGGAGGAGGAGGTGTCGCCGGTGCTGCTGCTGGAGGCGGTGTTCTGCTCCCGGGCGCTCGCCCGCTCGTCGGCCAGTCCCCGCGCGTTCTCCGACGCACTGGAGGCCGACGTGCGGAGGTCGCCGGCCGCGCTCGATGCCTGGGTGGCGCCGTCCTTCACCTGGCCCGCGCCGTCCTTGACCTGGTTGACGCCGTCGCGGACGCCACTGGCGACGGTCAGGACGTCGCTGATGCTGTCGGCGCTGCCCAGCTCCGAGAGCGCCGTGCCCACCGCCATGATGCCGTTCACGACCTCGGTGGCACCGTTGATCATGGCCTCGATGCCCGCGATGAGGTCCATGATGGCGTTGTAGATCTGGATGCCGTCGTAGACGAGCTTGACGGCGCGGCCCCAGCCGACCACCGGGATCGGCAGCATCGCCGCCGCCTCGATCAGCTTGTTGACCAGCTTCTCGATCAGAGCCAGCGCTTGGTCGCACGCACGCTTGGACCCGTCGGCGACCTTGTTGAGCGCGAAGCCGATCAGCTTGGCGGCCTGGGCGTCGGCCTCCAGACCCACGGTCCACGTGACGCTGATCAGGGTGGAGAAGCTCTCCGCCGCGGGCCCCTGCCAGGAGGGCCTCAGCTCCTCCGCCCCGGCGTTGATGTTCTGGCGTACCGCCTGCAACGCCTGGCAGACCTTGTCCCACTCGGCCGCAGCGTTGCCGATCTTCTCGAAGTCACCGGTGATCGGCGTGATGATCGAGGACACGAGGTCCTCGCCCACGACCTTCTGCCAGACCCAGTTGACGGCCTGCACCTGGAAACCGGCGTCGGCGATCGCCTGCTCGATGGCGGACTCGCCGGAGGACTCGTCGCCGCCCTGGAGGAGATCCTGTGGTTTCACGACCTCGCGGTACGCCGCCATCAGGCACTCCCCACCGAGAAGTCACCGGAACCGTCGACCAGGCTGCCGAGCCGGTCCATCTCGGAGCGTGAGGCCTCGTCGCGGGCCTCGTACTGGTCGGCCGCGGTGAGGAGGTTGTCGCGGACCTCGCCCATCTTGCCGCTCGCGAAGTCCAATGTGTCGGCGTACAGCCCGACGACGCCGGTGACCACGGGCGCGAGCAGCGCCAGCAGCCCGGTGTAGCCGCTCGTGTCGCCGCCCTTCTCGGTGGCGTGCCGGCTGATCGCCGACAGGTGGTCCGCCTGCTGACTCAACAGTTCGGCGCAGCCGCGCAGCTCCGCGGGTTCGACATGATGGCCGCCGCCGTTCGACATGGTGCATCCCCCAGTGACATCGACGCGATCTCCGATGTGACGTGCTCACGCGGCATCGGTTCCCGAAAGGGGCACATCGTGAGCGGGCGTTACTCTACGCTGCCCGCCCATGACGGTTCACAACAACGACGGATTCGACGCACCGACGACGGCGTTTGCGACCGACGCCTTCGACGACAGCGGGTTCACCACTCCGGACGCGGTCGCCGGCGGGACGGGAACGGAGCCCGAACGCCCGGCCGAGTCGATGCACGGGGGAGTCGACTTCGGGCTCTTCGTCATCCGGATCGCGGTCGGCGGCCTCATGATCGCCCACGGCCTGCAGAAGCTCGGTCTGCTCGGCGGTCCCGGTATCGACGGCTTCGCGCAGGCTCTCACGGCGATGGGGTTCAGCGACCAGACGACGCTGCTCGCGTGGGTCACCGCACTGTCGGAAGTGGGCGGTGGCGCGCTGCTGGTCCTGGGACTGTTCACGCCGTTCGGCGCGGCGGCCGTGCTCGGTGTGCTCGCGAACGCGGTCTACGGGAAGCTGGAGAGCGGCTTCTTCGCCGCGACGGGCGGGTTCGAGTTCGACCTGCTGATCGCGGTGGTCGCGTTCGCGTTGCTCTTCACCGGTGCGGGGCGGGTGTCGCTCGACAAGAACACCCCGTGGCGGCGCAAGCCGTGGCCGCTCGGGCTGGTCTCGCTGGTGATCGCCGCCGGGCTGACGACGGCCGTCATCGTGCTGTTCCGGTGAGGACGTGGGGGCGAGCGGCGAACCGGGTCGCCCCCACGCCCTCCGCTCACTTGTCCGGGTTGCGCACGGCGCCGGTGTCGGCGGAGGTGGCCATCCGCGCGTAGGCCCGCAGCGCGGCGGTGACCGGGCGCTCCCGGTTCACCGGCTGCCACGGCTTCTCGGACGCCTCCATCTTGGCGCGGCGCTCGGCGAGCACCTCGTCGTCGACG
This sequence comes from Saccharomonospora azurea NA-128, assembly GCF_000231055.2. Lineage (GTDB taxonomy): Bacteria > Actinomycetota > Actinomycetes > Mycobacteriales > Pseudonocardiaceae > Saccharomonospora > Saccharomonospora azurea. The sequence continues at coordinate 3,917,990 of NZ_CM001466.1, forward strand.
AGCAGTTCGAGCTTGCGCTCGTGCACGTCGATGAGGATCTCGTCACCGGTCTCCACGAGCCCGATCGTGCCGCCCGCGGCGGCCTCGGGCGAGATGTGGCCCACGGAGATGCCCGACGACCCGCCGGAGAAGCGGCCGTCGGTGATGAGCGCACACACCTTGCCGAGTCCCGCGCCCTTGAGGAACGCCGTCGGGTGCAGCATCTCCTGCATGCCCGGCCCGCCCGCGGGGCCCTCGTAGCGGACGACGACGACCTCGCCCGGCTGCACTTCCTTGTTCAGGATGGCCGACACGGCCTCCTCCTGGCTGTCCACCACCCGGGCGGGGCCGGAGAAGCGCCACAGTTCCTCGTCGATGCCCGCGGACTTGATCACGGCGCCGTTCTCGGCGAGGTTGCCCCGGAGGACCGTGAGACCACCGCTGGCCGTGTAGGCGTGGGCGACGTCACGGATGCAGCCGTTCGCGGCGTCGGTGTCCAGCGACGACCACCGGTTCGAGGTCGAGAACGCCTCAGTGGTGCGCACTCCGCCCGGGGCGGCGTGGAAGAGCTCCAGTGCGCGTTCCGACGCCGAGCCGCTCCGGATGTCCCACGTGGACAGCCACTCCTCCAGCGTGGCCGCGTGGATCGCGTGCACGTCGGTGTTGAGGAACCCGCCCCGGTGGAGTTCGCCGAGGATCGCGGGGATTCCGCCGGCGCGGTGCACGTCCTCCATGTGGTAGTCGGAGTTCGGGGACACCTTGGACAGACAGGGGACCTCGCGGCCGATCCGGTCGATGTCGTCGAGCGTGAAGTCGATCTCGCCTTCCTGCGCGGCGGCGAGGATGTGCAGGACCGTGTTGGTGGACCCGCCCATCGCCATGTCGAGCGCCATGGCGTTCTCGAAGGCCTGCTTGGTGGCGATGGAGCGGGGGAGAGCGGACTCGTCGTCCTCGCCGTACCAGCGCTTCGCCAGGTCGACGACCGTCCGGCCCGCCTCGGTGAACAGCTCCCGGCGCGCGGTGTGGGTCGCGAGCGTCGAGCCGTTCCCGGGCAGGGAGAGGCCGAGCGCCTCGGTGAGGCAGTTCATGGAGTTGGCGGTGAACATGCCGGAGCACGACCCGCACGTCGGGCAGGCCGACTGCTCCACAATCGACAGTCCTTCGTCGTCGACGGAGGAGTTGGCCGACGCCGAGATCGCGGTGATGAGGTCGGTGGGCGCGTGGGCGACACCGTCGACGACCACCGCCTTGCCCGCCTCCATGGGCCCGCCGGAGACGAACACGGCCGGGATGTTGAGCCGCATGGCGGCGTTGAGCATCCCCGGAGTGATCTTGTCGCAGTTCGAGATGCACACCAGGGCGTCCGCCTGGTGAGCGTTGGCCATGTACTCGACCGAGTCGGCGATGATCTCGCGTGAGGGCAGCGAGTAGAGCATGCCGCTGTGCCCCATGGCGATGCCGTCGTCCACGGCGATGGTGTGGAACTCGCGGGGCACGCCTCCGGCCTCACGGACGGCCTCGGCGACGACCTCACCGAGGTCCTTGAGGTGCACGTGTCCCGGCACGAACTGGGTGTAGGAGTTGGCGATGGCGACGATGGGCTTGCCGAAGTCGCTGTCGGTCATGCCGGTGGCGCGCCACAGGGAGCGAGCTCCCGCGGCGTTGCGGCCGTGGGTCGTGGTTCGGGAACGCAGAGCAGGCATGAGCCGACTCTACGCCCGCCCACCAGGTGGGAAGCCGCCGGTCGGGGTGCTAGCGAGCGTCCCGGTCCTCGGACACGGTGTCGTCGGTCCGGTCGCTCTCCGGGTTCTCGCCTGCTCGGGCGTCGGTGGCGCCCTCCGCGTCACTCCCCGCGGCGCCCGTGCCGTCCTCGTTCTTCTCCGGTTCGTCGGCGGGCTCGGACAGCAGACCCGACGGGTCGGGGACCCGGCCTTCGCTGACGAGCGAGAGCACGGGCAGGTGCCGCGTGCGCACGGACGGCAGGGCCACCTTCGTGTCGTCGCTCAGCACCGCGACGACCGACGCCTTGGGTGTGAGGGAGAAGCCCTTGAGCGCGTCCCACGGGAGTTGCCGGGTGCCGAGCATCGTGCGCACCTCCAGGCCGTCGCGGGTGGCCACCGTGCGCGTCCGCATGATCCAGACCGCCACGGCGATCGGCACGATGAGCAGCGGCAGGAGGTAGGGCAGCGTGGCGGCGAAGGGGAACATGCACATGAAGAGCATCAACACGCCGATCAGGGCGGTCCCCGGGATGCGGAAGACGGCCCGGTGGCCCTTCTCGGGAGTCTGAACGCCGGTCGTATCGTCGCCGGTGGTGCCGTGCTGTTCCGCAGTCATGGTCGTGTCCTGCTCTCGTTCCGCCACACCTCTGATGGTGCACCGCAGGCGGGCCGCAGTGCCATCCGGGGGCGTCCGATTGTCGGTAGGTCCAGTATTCGGGATCACCATCCCGCAGAGTTGACACCTCTCGATGAAGACCGTTAACGTCGAGGCCGTGACATCGCAGCTCGTTCTCGTAATTCCTCCGCGCGTCGACGCGTAGGGGAACGTTTCTCTGCGTCGACGCGCGACCCTCGTGCGACCACACCTGGTCGGCGAGGGTTTTTTGTTGCGCGGACCACGTCGGAGAAGCCGCATCACCAGCGAGAACGACAGCCCCGACCGGCACGAACATCGAGACGAACACCAACCCAACCACCGGACAAACCCACGAGGCGAGAACCGATGACTAGCGCCACCTCGCGATCGGACACGACCGCCGGGACGACTTCCCCCGCGGCGTCGCCCGGCCACTCAGGACCCCGTCCCAAGCCGACTCCGCCCGCAGGAACCCCCGTTCGGGTGACGGGCGCGCAGTCGCTCGTACGGTCCCTCGAGGCCGTCGGCGTCGAGGTGGTCTTCGGCATTCCCGGTGGCACCATCCTTCCCGCCTACGACCCGCTGCTCGACTCCACCAAGGTGCGGCACGTCCTCGTGCGGCACGAGCAGGGCGCGGGCCACGCCGCGACCGGGTACGCGCAGGCGACCGGCAAGGTCGGCGTGTGCATGGCCACGTCCGGCCCTGGGGCGACCAACCTGGTGACCCCGCTGGCGGACGCGAACATGGACTCGGTGCCCGTGGTCGCCATCACCGGACAGCAGACGCGCGGCCTCATCGGCACGGACGCCTTCCAGGAAGCCGACATCTGCGGCATCACCATGCCGATCACCAAGCACAACTTCCTCGTCACCGAGCCCGCCGACATCCCGAGGGTGATCGCCGAGGCGTTCCACCTCGCGAGCACGGGCCGCCCCGGCCCGGTCCTGGTGGACATCCCCAAGGACGTGCTGCAGGAGACGACGTCGTTCGCGTGGCCGCCCGAGATGCACCTGCCGGGCTACCGGCCCACGCTGCGTCCGCACGGCAAGCAGGTCCGGGAGGCGGCTCGCCTGATCACGCAGGCCCGGCGCCCGGTGTTCTACGTCGGTGGCGGCGTGCTCAAGGCCGGTGCGTCGGAGCAGCTGCGGGAGCTGGCCGAGCTGACGGGCATCCCGGTGGTGACGACCCTGATGGCGCGGGGCGCGTTCCCCGACTCCCACCGGCAGCACCTCGGCATGCCCGGCATGCATGGCTCCGTGGCGGCGGTCGCCGCCATGCAGCGCGCCGACCTGCTCGTGGCGCTGGGCGCACGGTTCGACGACCGGGTCACGGGCCGGCTGGAGTCGTTCGCGCCCGACGCGCAGGTGGTGCACGCCGACATCGACCCGGCGGAGATCTCGAAGAACCGCAAGGCCGACGTGCCGATCGTGGGCGACTGCGCCGAGATCATCACCGAGCTGGTCGACGCGGTGAAGGCCGAGACCGCGAACAGCGGCACGGCCGACCTGTCCGCGTGGTGGCTGCAGCTCGACTCGTGGCGCGACACGTTCCCCGCCGGATACGAGTGGCCCGCGGACGGCACGCTGGCGCCGCAGTACGTCATCGAGCGCATCGGCGCGCTCGTGGGTCCCGACGCCATCTACACGGCCGGGGTCGGGCAGCACCAGATGTGGGCGGCGCAGTTCGTCAAGTACGAGCAGCCCCGGACGTGGATCAACTCCGGCGGCCTCGGGACCATGGGCTACGCCGTGCCCGCGGCCATGGGCGCCCAGTTCGGCAGGCCCGACAAGCAGGTGTGGGCCATCGACGGCGACGGCTGCTTCCAGATGACGAACCAGGAACTCGCCACGTGCGCCATCGAGGGAGCGCCCATCAAGGTGGCCGTCATCAACAACGGCAACCTCGGCATGGTGCGGCAGTGGCAGAACCTCTTCTACTCGGAGCGGTACTCCAACACCGACCTCGGCACGCACAAGCACCGCATCCCGGACTTCGCGCTCCTCGGCGAGGCGCTGGGCTGTGCGGGGCTGCGGTGCGACACGAAGGAGTCGGTCGACGACACCATCCGGCGGGCCATGGAGATCAACGACCGTCCGGTCGTGATCGACTTCGTGGTCGGCAAGGACGCCCAGGTGTGGCCGATGGTCGCCGCGGGCACGGGCAACGACGAGATCATGGCGGCGCGGGGGATCCGACCGCTGTTCGACGAGGACGAGGTGTCGCAGTGAGGCCTGCTCACACCGGACAGCGAAAGGAACGGAAGCGCCCATGAGCAACCACACGTTGAGCGTCCTGGTCGAGAACGTGCCGGGCGTGCTCGCCAGGGTGTCGGGCCTGTTCTCCCGGCGTGGCTTCAACATCGAATCGCTTGCCGTGGGACCCACGGAGAATCCCGAGGTGTCCCGGATGACGATCGTGGTCGCCGTCGAGGAACAACCACTCGAACAGGTGACCAAGCAGCTCAACAAGCTCGTCAACGTCATCAAGATCGTGGAACTCAGCTCGTCCCAGTCGGTGCAGCGGGAACTGCTGCTCGTCAAGGTGAGGGCCGACGCCACGGTGCGGAGTCAGGTGCTGGAGACCGTTCAGTTGTTCCGCGCGAAGGTCGTCGACGTGTCGCCGGAAGCGCTGACGATCGAGGCCACCGGCACCGCGGACAAGATCAACGCATTGCTGCGCATGCTGGAGCCGTACGGCGTGCGTGAGCTCGTGAAGTCGGGCATGGTCGCGGTGGGCCGGGGCGCCCGCTCGATCACGGCGACGGCGACCCGCTGACGCCCCGCCGCCCAACCGAATCGAAAGGAAGTACCACCCCTCATGTCAGTTGAGATCTTCTACGACGCCGACGCCGACCTCGGCATCATCCAGGGCCGCAAGGTCGCCGTGATCGGGTACGGCAGCCAGGGCCACGCGCACGCGCTGAGCCTGCGTGACTCCGGGGTCGACGTCCGCATCGGGCTCGCCGAGGGGTCGAAGTCGCGGGCCAAGGCCGAGGAGGAGGGCCTGCGCGTCCTCACGACGGCCGAGGCCGCGGCCGAAGCCGACGTGATCATGATCCTCACCCCGGACACGAAGCAGCGGGCCATCTACGAGCAGGACATCGCGCCGAACCTCAAGGACGGCGACGCCCTGTTCTTCGGCCACGGCTTCAACATCCGCTACGGCCTGATCAAGCCGCCCGCCGACATCGCCGTCGCGATGGTGGCGCCCAAGGGCCCGGGCCACCTCGTGCGCAGGCAGTTCGTGGACGGCAAGGGCGTGCCCTGCCTCATCGCCGTCGAGCAGGACCCGAGCGGTGACACGCAGGCGCTCGCGCTGTCGTACGCGGCGGCCATCGGTGGTGCCCGGGCGGGCGTCATCAAGACGACGTTCACCGAGGAGACCGAGACCGACCTCTTCGGCGAGCAGGCCGTGCTGTGCGGTGGCGCGTCGGCCCTCGTGCAGACCGGTTTCGAGGTGCTGACCGAGGCCGGCTACGCGCCCGAGATCGCCTACTTCGAGGTGCTGCACGAGCTCAAGCTGATCGTCGACCTCATGTACGAGGGCGGCATCGCGCGCATGCGGTACTCGATCTCGGACACCGCGGAGTACGGCGACCTCACCCGGGGCCCGCGCGTGATCACGCCCGAGGTCAAGGAGAACATGAAGGCCATCCTCCGCGAGATCCAGGACGGCACGTTCGCCAACGAGTGGGTCTCCGAGGACGAGCAGGGCCGCCCCAACTACAGCAAGCTCCAGCAGTCGGGTGAGCAGCACCCGATCGAGGAGACCGGCCGCAAGCTGCGCGGTCTGATGTCGTGGGTGGACCGGCCGATCACCGAGACCGCCTGATCCGACACCTGATCTGACGCCGCCGTCGGGGCCCGGAGCACGACGTGTCCCGGGCCCCGACGGGCGTCGTTTCCCGGAGGCCGTTCCCGAGTGTCCGTGCGGGACGGTATGTCCTACCGTGGCGCCCCATGACGAACGATTCCCTTGTCATCGACGACAAGTCCGGCGTGCGCGACGAACTCGACCTCTCCGGTGCGCTGTGGCGGAGTCTTCCCGGGCTGGCTGCCGAGTCCGACGACGCGGGCGGCACCCTGGAGTACGCCTTCGTCACCCACAGCGATGCGGTGACGTACGTGGCGCTGCGGCAGGGCACCGGCACGGACGCCACGGTGCTGGTCTTCACGCCGTCCGAATGGGACGCCTTCCTCCTCGGCACCCGGGCCGGAGAGTTCGACCGTCCGTACTGAACCGCTCACGCTTTCGGTCGGCGTGTCCGCGTTCCCGCGCGGACACGAGCCGTGGCCCGCTCGTCCGGTGCACAGTGTGGGAAACGTTGCCCCAGCGCGTCTTTTCGCCGCCGACGTATTGCGGCGGCGGGGCCGTCCAGGACTAGACTCCGAGCTTCGAGGACACAGTGTCGTGGCCTGCCAATGAGCGTCTGCGAATGGCCCCAATTCCTGAGACGAAAGGCGCATCGTGAGCAATTCCAGCCAGCCCGTCGTTCTCCTCGCCGAGAAACTCGCCCCGTCCGCGGTCGCGGTCTTCGGTGACGAGGTCGAGGTCCGGCATGTGGACGGTACCGACCGTCCCGCGCTGTTGCAGGCGGTGAAGGAGGCCGACGCGCTGCTGGTGCGATCCGCCACCAAGGTCGACAAGGAGGTCCTCTCCGAGGCCGCGAAGCTCAAGGTCGTCGCGCGGGCCGGTGTGGGTCTCGACAACGTCGACGTTCCCGCCGCCACCGAGCGTGGTGTGCTCGTGGTCAACGCGCCCACCTCCAACATCGTGTCCGCCGCCGAGCACGCCGTCGCGCTGTTGCTGGCCGTCGCGCGGCGGGTTCCGGCCGCGGACCAGAGCCTGCGCAGCGGGGAGTGGAAGCGCAGCGCCTACACCGGCGTCGAGCTGTCCGGCAAGACCGTCGGTGTGGTCGGCTTCGGCAAGATCGGGCAGCTGGTGGCCGCGCGCCTCGCCGCGTTCGACACGACGCTGCTCGCCTACGACCCCTACGTCTCGCCCGCGCGTGCGGCGCAGCTGGGTGTCGAGATCGTCTCGCTCGACGAGTTGCTGGAGCGCTCCGACGCCATCTCCATCCACCTGCCCAAGACGCCGGAGACCAAGGGCCTCATCGACGCCGCCGCGCTCGCGAAGGTCAAGCCCGGTGTGCTCCTGGTGAACGCGGCTCGTGGCGGGCTGGTCGACGAGAACGCGCTCGCGGACGCGGTGCGCGAGGGCCGGGTCGGCGGCGCCGGTATCGACGTGTTCTCCGAGGAGCCCACGACGTCGAGTCCGCTTTTCGAGCTGCCCAACGTCGTCGTGACGCCGCACCTGGGCGCGTCGACGCGGGAGGCGCAGGACCGCGCGGGCACCGACGTGGCCAGGTCCGTCCTGCTCGCGCTGCGCGGTGACTTCGTGCCGGACGCCGTCAACGTCGCGAGTGGCACGGTGGGCGAGGAGGTGCGCCCGTACCTGTCGTTGACGCAGAAGCTCGGCACCGTACTCTCCGCCTTCAGCGCCAAGGCGCCGGCGTCGGTGTCCGTGACCGCGGCGGGTGAACTCGCCAGCGAGGACGTCAGCGTGCTGCAGCTGGCCGCTCTGCGCGGCGTGTTCTCCGGCGTCGTGGACAGCCAGGTGACGTTCGTGAACGCGCCCCGGCTCGCCGAGGAGCTCGGTGTCGAGGTCAGCGTGTCCACCCAGCCGGAGAGCCAGAACTACCGCAGCCAGGTCACCGTGCGGGTCGTGCACGCCGACGGCACCTCGCACTCCGTGTCCGGTGCGGTGACGGGCAAGGACGAGGTGCCCAAGCTCATCGCGGTGAACGGCAGGCACTTCGACATCCGCGCCGAGGGCCACATGCTGTTGCTGGAGTACCCGGACCGGCCGGGCATCATGGGCCGGGTCGGCACGCTGCTCGGAGAGGCCGGCATCAACATCGAGGCCGCGCAGATCAGCCAGACCACCGACCGCTCCGACGCTGTGATGCTGCTGCGTGTCGACCGTGCCGTGGGCAGCCACATGCTCGACCCGATCGGCGCCACCGTCGACGCCCGCAGGATCCGGGCGCTGAGCTTCGACTGAGCAGACTCCGGTATTCGCTTCCGAAACCCCGCCGCAAGCGCGTCCCGCGTGGCGCGTGGAGCAGGACCACCGCTCCCGGCGGGGTTTTCGGCTGTGTGGGCGGGGGCGACCCCGAGCCGTTCCCACGAGCTGGGAAACCGCGTCGGTCGGCGGCGACATTTCCACTATGGATCGACGAGGGCGCGAGAGCGTGGCACATTGCACCGCTTTCGAGTGCCTTTTCGCTCGGTCCTTATGACACGATTGAGTGACTAACGTTTCCCCGGCTGCGGCGTATGGGTGGTCGTGCTTCGACCGAATGGCGACCAACGGTAACCTGCCGTCGCTGGAGTTCGATCGCGGAGGGGCTTCCGGTGCGCCGGGTGCCTGACTGACGGAGGTGTGTGGATGCGGCTTGCTGTGATCCCCGGCGACGGGATCGGGCCCGAGGTCGTGGGCGAGGCGCTGAAAGTGCTCGCCGAGGTCGTCCCGGGTGCTGAGATCACCAAGTACGACCTCGGTGCATCCCGCTGGCACTCCACGGGCGAGCTGCTGCCCGAGTCGGTCCTGACCGAACTCCGCCAGCACGACGCCATCCTGCTCGGCGCCGTGGGCGACCCGAGCGTGCCGAGCGGCATCCTCGAACGCGGCCTGTTGCTGCGCCTGCGGTTCGAACTCGACCACCACGTGAACCTCCGGCCCGGTCGGCTCTACCCCGGCGTGCGCGGCCCGCTCGCCGACCCCGGCGAGGTCGACATGGTGGTGGTGCGCGAGGGCACCGAGGGCCCGTACGCGGGCAACGGTGGCCTGCTGCGCAAGGACACCGAGCAGGAGGTCGCCACCGAGGTCAGCGTCAACACCGCGTTCGGCATCCGCCGGGTGGTGGCCGACGCCTTCGCCCGCGCCGAGCAGCGTCCGCGTAAACACCTCACGCTCGTCCACAAGACCAACGTCCTCGAACACGCCGGTTCGCTGTGGTCGCGCATCGTGGAGGAGGAGTCGCTCGCGCACCCCGACGTGACCGTGGCGTACTCGCACGTCGACGCCGCGACGATCCACCTCGTCACCGACCCGAGCCGGTTCGACGTCATCGTGACCGACAACCTCTTCGGCGACATCATCACCGACCTCGTCGCGGCGGTGACGGGCGGCATCGGACTCGCGGCGAGCGGCAACCTCGACATCACGCGGCGCAACCCCAGCATGTTCGAGCCGGTGCACGGCAGCGCGCCGGACATCGCGGGCCAGAGCCTCGCCGACCCGACCGCGGCCGTGCTGTCGGTGGCGTTGCTGCTCGACCACCTCGGTGAGCGCGAGTCCGCGCGGCGCATCGAGGCCTCCGTGGCCTTCGACCTCGCGACTCGGGACCAGAACAACCCGGGCAGCACCCAGGCCATCGGCGACCGTCTCGCCGCGCTCGTGTCGTCGAACTCCCGCACCAAGGCGAGCTGACGCCGCAGCGACCGGGCACGTCGTTTCCGTGCCCGGTCGCGGGGTATTCGGCGCCCATGCGCAACTGGTTGAAGAACCTGCTGGGGCGTCGGGAACCCGCCTCGTCCACCGCGCCGGAGTCGGATGTCGCGGACGATCCGGCGGTGTCGCGCGCACGGCCCAGCGGCGGTAGGCCCGGCGACGAGCGGGGCGACAACGCGTCGTCCACCGGACCCGGCCACAACGACCCGGTGGTGGGCCGCATCAGCGGAGACGACCTCGGCTACGCCGGCGAGACCGGAGCCGAGCGGCGCAGCAACGACTGACTCACGCCGCCGTGCGGTAGTGGTAGGAGCACAGCTTTTCGAAGCCGGCCCGCTCGTAGAGCCGGGACGCCGCGTCGTTGTCGGGCTCCACCTGGAGATAGAGGTGCTCGGCACGCCGATCACGGGCCCAGTGCGCCAGCGCGGACACCACGGCTCTCGCGGCACCGCGTCCGCGGGCTTGCGGCAGAGTCGCGATGCCGAACAGGCCCGCCCAGCCGGTGTCGACCACGGCGCGGCCCACGGCGACGACCTCGCCCTCGGAGTACACGTGCGCGAACCCGGAAGGCCGGGCGACGCGCTCCAGCAACGCCCACTCGGCGCGGGCGTCACCGCGGTGGTCCGACACCGCGTGCCAGACGTCGAACCACGTCCGAGTCGGACGGTCCTCCACCACGACCGATGCCGGAGGCGGAGGCAGCAGCGCGGTGACCCGGCCGACCGAGGCGGTGTGGAGCGACATCGGACTCTCGACGCGGTAACCGCGCTCGGCCAGCACCATGTCGAGAACCTCCGGGCAGGCGCCGGGGGTGATCTGGAATCGCGCGGGGGAGTTCCGGCGCGCGAAGAACGCCTCCGCCTCGGCGACGCGACGGACGAGCTGCTCGGCCGGAGCGTCCGCGTGGGGCAGCACCGACTGCACCCACCACGCGACCCCCGGTGAGTGCCGCAGCCACCAGCCGTCCACGCACTCGACCACCTCGGCGGGCAACGCCCGAGCCGTCCGCTCCTGCAACAGGCGGGCGAGTTCCGGCACGACGACCCCTCCCGGGAGAACGACGTCACAGGCGTCGACACCGCCGGTTGTGGCAGGATGGGCGACGTGACCACCTCTCACGTGATCATTATCGGCAGGCGCGCCGGGTAGTGCTGAGAAGCCCCAGCACCCGGCGCGCAGACCTCTCGCATCCAGCGAGGGGTCTTTTTTGTTGGTCCACTCATCGTCACAAGGAGATCCCGTGAACCGCACGGAGCCCGCAGGCACCCCGCTCGGGGACCAGTTCCACCTCTATGACACCACGTTGCGCGACGGAGCCCAGCGGGAGGGCATCTCCTACTCGATCACCGACAAGCTGGCCGTGGCGCGGTTGCTCGACGACCTCGGCGTCGGGTTCATCGAGGGCGGGTGGCCGGGTGCGCTGCCGAAGGACACGGAGTTCTTCGCCCGCGCGGCGGCCGGGGAACTGACACTGCGGCACGCGGTGCTCGTCGCGTTCGGTTCGACGAGGCGGGCCGGGATCGCCGTCGCCGACGACCCGCAGGTGCGGGCGCTGCTCGAGTCCCAGGCTCCCGTCGTGACACTCGTGGCGAAGTCGGACGCCCGCCACATCGAGCGAGCGTTGCGTGTGGACGTCGACGAGGCGTGCGCGATGGTGCGCGACACGGTGTCGTTCCTCGTGCGCGAGGGCAGGCGGGTGTTCGTGGACGCCGAGCACTTCTTCGACGGCTACGCCCACGATCCCGACACGGCGCTGCGGGTGCTCGACGCCGCCGGACAGGCCGGCGCCGACGTGGTGGTGTTGTGCGACACCAACGGTGGCCAGCTGCCGCTGGGCATCGCCGAGACGGTGCGGGAGGTCGCCGAGCGGACCGGCCTGCGCCTGGGCATCCACTGCCAGGACGACACGGCGTGTGCCGTCGCCAACAGCATCGCCGCCGTGCAGGCGGGAGCGACCCACGTGCAGTGCACCGCCAACGGCTACGGCGAACGCGCGGGCAACGCCGACCTCTTCGCGGTGACCGGCAACCTCGTGGCGAAGCTGGGGATGCCGGTGTTGCCCGAGGGGCGTGTCGCGGAGCTGACGCGGACCGCGCACGCGTTGGCGGAGCTCGCCAACCTCGCTCCCGAGGAGCACCAGGCCTACGTCGGCACGTCCGCGTTCGCCCACAAGGCCGGGCTCCACGCGAGCGCCATCAAGGTGGATCCGTTGCTGTACAACCACATCGACCCGGAACTGGTCGGCAACGACATGCGGGTGCTCGTGACCGAGATGGCGGGCCGCGCGAGCCTGGAGCTCAAGGGACGGCAACTCGGCGTCGATCTCGCGGACAAGCCGGAGGCGCTGTCGGGTGCGCTGAAGAAGGTGAAGGCGCTCGAGGCGGAGGGCTGGTCGTTCGAGGCGGCCGACGCGTCGTTGGAGTTGTTGCTGCGCGCGGAAGCCGACGACGCCCCCGTCGAGGCGCCGTTCCGGCTGGAGTCCTACCGCGTTGTGCTCGAACACCGCAGCGGCGGCGACGTCGTGTCGGAAGCCACGGTCAGGGTCCACGTCGGTGGCGAACGCGTCATCGCGACCGCGGAGGGCAACGGTCCGGTGCACGCGTTGGACGCCGCCCTCCGGCAGTCGCTGCGTGGACACCTGTCCTGGTTGGACAGCGTGGAGTTGTCCGACTACAAGGTGCGCATCCTCGTCGGCAAGCCGGGCACGGACGCGGTCACGCGCGTCCTCGTCGAGTCGACCGACGGCGACCGGACGTGGACGACCGTGGGAGTGCATCCGAACATCGTCGAAGCCAGCTGGCTGGCGCTCTGCGACGCGCTGGTGCACAAGTCGCTGACGGTGTCCCACTGACCCCTGGTGCATCGTGTCCGCGGTCTGCGTACGCGTGTTCGCGTCGCACGTCGCGGACACGCGTGCACGAGGCGCGGACACGCGTGCGGGAAGCGCGGACACGCGTGCGGTGGGGTGGTGGACGGGACGGGTTACGATGACGCCGTGCGTTTGGCTCGTATCGCTCACCCAGAAGGCGTCGCGTTCGGCTCGATCGAGGCCGACGGCGACAACGACGACGCGGCGCAGGTCCTGGAGATCGCGGACCATCCGTTCGGCAAGCCGAACTACACGGGGCGGCGCTGGCCCCTCGCGGACGTGCGGTTGCTGGCTCCCATCCTGCCGACGAAGGTGATCGCGGTGGGGCGCAACTACGCCAAGCACGCCCAGGAGTTCGGCAACGAGGTCCCCGCCGAACCGATGATCTTCCTCAAGCCCTCCACGAGCGTCATCGGCCCCCACTCGCCGATCAAGCTGCCGCCCTCCTCCTCGCAGGTCGACTTCGAGGGTGAGCTGGCGGTGGTCATCGGCCAGCCGGTCAAGAACGTCCGCCCGGAGCAGGCGCGGGCCGCGATCCTCGGCTACACCGTCGCCAACGACGTCAGCGCGCGCGACCACCAGGCCGCCGACGGGCAGTGGGGTCGCGCCAAGGGGTTCGACACGTTCTGCCCGATCGGCCCGTGGATCGAGACGGCCGTGGATCCGGCGGATCTGCGGCTCACCACGGAGGTCGACGGTGTGGTGAAGCAGGACGCGCGCACGTCGGACATGGTGCACAAGGTCGACGACCTCGTCGCGTTCGTGTCGTCGGTGATGACGTTGCTGCCCGGCGACATGATCATCACCGGCACGCCGGAGGGCGTGGGCCGCATCGAGGAGGGCCAGCAGGTGTCGATCACCATCGAGGGCATCGGCACGCTGACCAACCCCGTGCAGTCGGCCTGAGTCGCCTGGTCACCGCCGCGCGAACACCGGCGCGCGCTCGGGTCGTGGTCCGATCCCGACGATGAGCGCGGGCACGGTCGACAACCACGGCGCCCGGCGCATGAGTGCCGTGAACAATCGCGGCGGGCCCGGCCGACGGCCGTCCACGACCGGTGACACGATCATCCGGTGCAGGAGGCGCTGCAGGCCCTGCACGATGACGGTGGGCATGATGCGTCGTCTCCGTACCGCCGCGAGGACCCGGTCGTCGACCCGGCCGCGCCGCAGCGGGCCCGCGAGCACCCGCGCGGCGGCGACGGCGTCCTGCACGGCCAGGTTGATCCCGACGCCGCCGACGGGTGACATCGCGTGGGCCGCGTCGCCGATGCACAGCAGGCCGTCGGTGTGCCACCGTTCGAGCCGGTTCAGCCGGACGTCGAGGTGCTTGACGTCGTCCATCGTGGTCAGTTCGTGGACCCGGTCGGCGAGGTCGGGCATGAGGTCGGCGACGTCGTGCCGGAACGCGTCGATGCCGCGCCTGCGCAGCTCCGCGTCCGTGCCCTTCCTGCCGAGGTAGGCGACCTGGTAGAAGTCGCGCCGCGGGATGGTGATGCCGAACTTCGTGCCCCGCATGTGCGGCTGGAGCCGGTTGGGTCCCTCACCGGGCGTGCGGCCGAGCCGGAACCACCACACGTCCATCGGTACCGACGCTTCCTTCGGGCGTAGACCTGCCTGAGCTCGGGCCAGTGACCAGCGGCCGTCGCAGGCGACCGTGAGGTCGGCCCGCAGCGTGTGGGTGCTGCCGTCCTCGGTGCGGTACCGCACGCCCTGCACGCGTCCGCGGTCCTTGACGAGCTCGGTGACCTCCGCGCGCATCACCAGGCGGAAGGACGGTTCCTCGGCCGCGGCGTCGGCCAGCAGGCTCAGGAAGTCCCACTGCGGCGTGATGGCGATGTACGGGTGGGGATGGCCGAACTTCGCGAGCCGCTTGAGGTCGCCCACGACCACCCGGCCGCCGTCGGCCGAGGGGAAGGCGATCTCGGTCAGCCGGGTCTGGGGCAGGTGGGCGAACCGCTCGCCGAGGCCGAGGTCGTCGAGAAGTCGCAGCGTGGAGGGGTGCACGGTGTCGCCCCGGAAGTCGCGCAGGAAGTCGCCGTGCTTCTCCAGCACGGTCACCTCGACGCCTGCTCTGGCGAGGAGCAGGCCGAGAACCAGCCCTGCCGGGCCGCCGCCGATGACGGCACAGGTCGTCCGCTCGTCCATCCCGACTCCCTTATTCAATGGATGTTGAATAAATTGACGATGCACGAAGTCGCGGCGCCCGTCAAGGGCGATACGCTGACAGGGCTATGAGTGAGACGAAGGCTGTACGTGCCCGCTTCTGTCCGTCGCCCACCGGAACCCCGCACGTCGGGTTGATCCGAACGGCGCTGTTCAACTGGGCGTTCGCGCGCCACCACGGCGGCTCGCTCGTGTTCCGGATCGAGGACACCGACGCCGCTCGCGACAGTGAGGAGTCCTACGAGGCTCTGCTCGACGCGCTGCGGTGGCTGGGGCTCGACTGGGACGAGGGGCCCGAGGTCGGCGGCGAGTACGGGCCGTACCGCCAGAGCGAGCGCGGCCACCTGTACTCGGAGATCGCGCAGAAGCTGCTCGACGCGGGCGAGCTGTACGAGGCGTTCTCGACCAACGAGGAGGTCGAGCAGCGTCGCCGTGACGCGGGGCAGGACCCGAAGCTCGGGTACGACAACTTCGACCGCGACCTCACCGAGGAGCAGAAGCAGCGCTTCCGCGACGAGGGGCGCTCTCCGGTGCTGCGGTTGCGGATGCCGGACGAGGACCTGACGTGGAACGACCTCGTGCGCGGCGAGATCACGTTCAAGGCGGGCACGATTCCCGACCCAGTGCTCGTGCGGGCCAACGGGCAGCCGCTCTACACGCTCACCAACCCGGTCGACGACGCGCTCATGCGGATCACCCACGTGCTGCGTGGCGAGGACCTGCTGCCGTCGACGCCGCGGCAGATCGCGCTGTACGCCGCGCTGCGCCGGATCGGCGTCACCGACTTCACGCCCGAGTTCGGGCACCTGCCCTACGTCATGGGCGAGGGCAACAAGAAGCTGTCCAAACGCGACCCGAAGTCGAACCTGTTCAACTACCGGGACGAGGGCTTCATCCCCGAGGGGCTGCTGAACTACCTCGCCCTGCTCGGGTGGTCGATCGCCGACGACCGCGACGTGTTCACGGTCGACGAGCTCGTCGAGGCTTTCGAGATCACGAAGGTCAGTGCCAACCCGGCGCGCTTCGACGCCAAGAAGGCCGAAGCCATCAACGGCACGCACGTGCGTGCGTTGCCGGCGGAGGAGTTCGTCCGCCGCACCGTGCCGTACCTGGTCCGCGCCGGGGTGCTGCCGGACGAGCCGAGCGACGACCAGCTCGACAAGCTGCGCACCATCGGACCGCTAGTGCAGGAGCGCGTCACCGTCCTGTCCGACGCCGTGAACCTCGTGCGCTTCCTGTTCGTCGACGAGGACACCTTCGCCCCGGAGGAGGCGGCGGCCACCAAGGCGCTCGGCCCCGACTCCGAACCGGTGCTGCGGGCTTCCTTGGACGCACTGGAAAAACTCGACGAATGGCGCAGCGACGCGATCGAGGCCGCCCTCAAGGAGGCACTCGTCGACGGGCTGGGGCTCAAGCCCCGCAAGGCATTCGCGCCCGTGCGAGTGGCTGTGACCGGGCGCACTGTGTCACCGCCCCTGTACGAGTCCATGGAGCTGCTCGGCCGAGAGAATTCACTCGGGCGGTTGCGTCGCGCGCTGCCAGGCCACTGAGCGTAGACCTCCTGGACCGAAACAGAAGCGCTTTATCACCTACTCAGCAGAGTTGGTAACGCGAAATCTGCCCTAGCCTCGCGGAGTGGCTTCCGCGCTTGGCTTTCCTTCGGCATCGCACTCTGCCTCCGATCTCGACGGTGCTCCTTCCTGGACGCCGCCCGAGCTTCGGTTGGTGTGCCTGGACATCGACGACACGCTGATCGACTTCACGGCGGCGGGTCGGCACTCGCTGGCGACCCTGATCGGCAGGGCCGACGTCTGGCCGCTGTGGGAGCGCATCACCGACGAGCACGTCGCCCGGGTCGTGGCGGGTGAGTTGGCCTACGCCGACATGCACACCGCGCGCACCCGGGCGTTCCTCGCCGAACTCGGCATCGTGGTCGACTTCGTCCAGGCCTCCGAATTCGAGTTGCGTCGCAAGGAACTTCTCCGCCGCTCCTGGCGGCTCTTCGACGACGTTCTTCCCTGTCTGGAATGGCTCACCGCCGCGGGCGTGACGCTCGCGGCCGTCACCAATGCCTCGGGTGCGCACCAGAGAGACAAACTCGGCAGACTCGGCCTCGCCCGCTTTTTCGACCACGTGGCCATCGCGGGCGAGATGGGAGTGGCCAAACCGGACCCTGTGATGTTCCACAAAGTCTGTGCCGCCGTGGGTTGTGACCCGGCTCATGCCGTCCATATCGGCGACAAACTCACCACCGACGCCCTCGGTGCCCGCGACGCCGGGCTGGTGGGCGTGTGGCTCGACCGCCACGGCCTCGACACCGACGTCCCGGCGGGCGTGCACGTGCTCGACACCCTCAGCGAGCTCCCTGAGCTGCTGGTTTCCGAGTTCGCCCGGGTGGGTGTGCCGACCCAGCGCTGACAGGGGGACCCCCCGTGTGAACCCGATTTTCGGCATGCTCTAGTATTTCTTTCCAGCGGCGCCGATCCGGAGAGATTCGGCGAGGGGCCGCGATGGGGTATGGTGTAATTGGCAGCACGACTGATTCTGGTTCAGTTAGTCTAGGTTCGAGTCCTGGTACCCCAGCGCGAAGCGAGAAAACCGGTCTGGTACGATCACTTCGCACGACGACAAGCCCCCGTCGTCTAGCGGCCTAGGACGCCGGCCTCTCACGCCGGTAGCGTGGGTTCGAATCCCATCGGGGGTACGGAAGAAAGAGCGGGAGAGCCCTCTCTGCGGAAAGCGCAGAGGGGGCTCTTTCTTTTATGTCCTGTGGGGGCCCAGCCCCCACACCCCAGCCGGGGGCACGCCCCCGGACCCCGGCCGGGCACGTTCGGTGGTTCGGCTCACCTTCCGTGCCGTTCCGGCTGGGGCGGGGACGGGCCATTGGCTTCGCTTCGCTCGCCTCGGCCCGCAGGGCTTCGCTTCGCTCGCCTCCGGTGGCGTTAGTGCGTCCGCGGGCGCTCCGGGCTTACAGGCGGTCTTGCAGGGCTTGCGCGGCTTGGAGTAGGTCGCTCGCCCACTTCGCGCCCGGGCGGCGGCCGATGCGGTCCACAGGGCCCGACACCGACACCGCGGCGACCACGTTGCCCGCGCTGTCCCGCACCGGCGCGGACACACTCGCCACACCCGGCTCCCGCTCGGCCACACTCTGAGCCCAACCGCGGCGGCGCACCTCCAGCAACGTGCGCTCCCCGAACACCGCGTCCGCCAACACCGCCTGCCGCGTGTGCGCATCCGCCCACGCCGCCAACACCTTCGCGCCCGAACCCGCCGTCATCGGCAACCGCGCACCCACCGGCACCGTGTCCCGCAGACCACTCGGCGGCTCCGCCACCGCGACGCACACCCGCACCACGCCGTCACGGCGGTACAACTGCACACTCTCGCCCGTCAGGTCCCGCAACTTCGGCAACACGACACCGGCCGCGTCGAGCAACGGATCCACCGTCCCGCCCGCCAACTCGGCGAGCGCCGGCCCCGGCCGCCACCGGCCGTCCGGGCCCCGCCGCAACAGGCGGTGCACCTCCAGGCCGACCGCCAACCGGTGAGCCGTCGCCCGCGGAAGACCGGTGCGCGAACACAACTCCGCCAGCCCGCACGGCTGTTCCGCCACGGCGTGCAACACGGAAACGGCTTTGTCGAGAACGCCGATCCCGCTCTGCTGAACCTGCGGCGCCTCGTTGTTGCTAACATCGGGTTGTCCCACGACGCGATACTACAATCTCGCGATATGGGAAGTCCATGATCGGCGAAGTGAGTCCGCTCGCTTTTCCAGACACACGCTCAACGGAGGAGCCCTGATGACCGAACGGCGGGGCCGCACACTGGCGGAAAAGGTGTGGGACGCACACACGGTGCGTCGAGGCGAGGGTGCCGAACCCGACCTGCTCTACATCGACCTGCACCTCGTCCACGAGGTCACCAGCCCACAGGCATTCGACGGGCTGCGCCTCGCCGGGCGGCAGGTGCGGCGCCCCGACCTCACCATCGCGACCGAGGACCACAACGTGCCGACCGTCGGCATCGGCCTGCCCATCGCCGACCCGGTGTCGCGGACGCAGGTCGAGACACTGCGCCGCAACTGCGAGGAGTTCGGTATCCGGCTGCATCCGATGGGTGACGACGAGCAGGGCATCGTCCACGTCATCGGGCCGCAGCTGGGCCTCACGCAACCCGGCATGACCGTGGTCTGCGGCGACAGCCACACCTCGACCCACGGCGCGTTCGGCGCGATGGCGTTCGGCATCGGCACGTCCGAGGTGGAACACGTGCTGGCCACGCAGACGCTGCCGCTGCGGCCCTTCAAGACCATGGCCGTCAACGTGGACGGGGAGCTGCGCCCCGGCGTGACGGCGAAGGACATCATCCTCGCCGTCATCGCCAAGATCGGCACCGGTGGCGGCCAGGGTTACGTGCTGGAGTACCGCGGCAGCGCCATCGAGTCGCTGTCGATGGAAGCGCGCATGACCATCTGCAACATGTCCATCGAGGCGGGCGCCAGGGCGGGCATGATCGCCCCGGACGAGACGACCTTCGCGTACCTGAAGGACCGGCCGCACGCGCCGAAGGGCGCAGACTGGGACGCCGCGCTCGCCGAATGGCGCGAGCTGCGCACCGACGACGACGCGGTGTTCGACGCCGAGGTGCACCTGGACGCCTCGTCGCTCACCCCGTTCGTCACCTGGGGAACGAACCCCGGCCAGGGTCTCCCGCTGGCCGAATCGGTGCCCGACCCGGCGCGGATGGGGGACGAGAACGAGCGGCTGGCCGCCGAGAAGGCCCTGTCCTATATGGATCTGGAGCCCGGTACGCCGCTGCGTGACATCTCCGTGGACACCGTCTTCCTGGGTTCGTGCACCAACGGCCGCCTGGAGGACCTGCGGACCGCCGCCGAGGTGTTGCGCGGCCGGAAGGTCGCCGAGGGCGTACGGATGCTCGTGGTGCCCGGCTCGATGCGGGTCCGGCAGGCCGCCGAGGAGGAGGGCCTGCACGAGGTGTTCCTCGAGGCCGGCGCCGAATGGCGGGCCGCGGGCTGCTCGATGTGCCTCGGCATGAACCCGGACCAGCTGAAGCCGGGCGAGCGCAGCGCCTCGACCTCCAACCGCAACTTCGAGGGCCGGCAGGGCAAGGGCGGGCGCACCCACCTGGTGTCGCCGCTCGTGGCCGCCGCCACGGCCGTCCGCGGGACGCTGTCCTCACCCGAGGACCTCTCCTAGCCGCCCGCCCACCCGAACCACCGACGAGGAGCACACGTCATGGAAGCCTTCACCACGCACACCGGCGTCGGGGTGCCCCTGCGCAGGTCTAACGTGGACACTGACCAGATCATCCCGGCCGTCTACCTCAAGCGGGTGTCCCGAACCGGGTTCGAGGACGGTCTGTTCGCGGCCTGGCGCGCCGACGAGCAGTTCGTCCTGAACCAGGAGCCCTACAAGCGGGGATCCGTCCTCGTGGCGGGCCCCGACTTCGGCACCGGGTCGTCACGCGAGCACGCGGTGTGGGCGTTGATGGACTACGGATTCCGCGTCGTCATCTCGTCCCGCTTCGCCGACATCTTCCGCGGCAACTCCGGCAAGCAGGGCCTGCTCGCCGCCGAGTGCGAGCAGTCGGACGTCGAGCAATTGTGGAAGCTGCTGGAGGAGGAACCGGGCACCGAGGTGACGGTCGATCTCAACGAGAAGACCGTGAGGGCAAAGGACTTCGTGGCCCGCTTCGCCATCGACGACTACACCCGCTGGCGCTTGCTGGAGGGGTTGGACGACATCGCGCTGACGCTGCGGAACGCCGACGCGATCGAGGAGTTCGAGAAGCGGCGCCCGGCGCACAAACCCGTCACCACTCCGAGGTAGCCCCGTGTGACGCCGGCTCCGGGAATCCCTCGCTCCCGCAACGGATATCCGGGGCCGGCACCCGGTCTCGACGAACCGGTCCGACACCACACCGAACGGCACGCGAAACGAGCCCTGAAGGGCTTGTAGAGACGTAACCGCGCACACGATAAGGAAAAAATCCGCGTGCCGTTTGGAATTTGCGCTGTGATGGTAATACCGTGTGCGCATGTCGGCCGGTGTGGCCGGGTAACACGTAGTTCTTCTTGGAGGGACTGTAATGGCCAACAAGGCCCAACTCATCGAAGCGCTCTCAGAGCGCTTGGGCGACAAGAAGGTCGCGGCTGCGGCCGTCGACAACCTCGTCGACATCATCATCCGCACGGTCAACAAGGGCGAGAAGGTGAACATCACCGGCTTCGGTGTGTTCGAGAAGCGCGCCCGGGCCGCCCGTACCGCCCGCAACCCGCGTACCGGCGAGACCGTCCGGGTGAAGAAGACCAACGTTCCTGCCTTCCGCGCGGGCACGACGTTCAAGGACGTGGTGAGCGGCGCCAAGAAGCTGCCGAAGGCCACGACCACCAAGCGCGGCACGACGTCGACCTCGCGGACCACCGCCGGCACGGCGAAGACGGCCGCGACGCGTCCGACGTCGACACGCAGCACCACCAGCCGGACGCGCGCCACCACGGGCACCAGCACGCGTTCCACGGCGACGCGCGCGACGAAGACGAAGCCGACCCGCAGCACCGCGACGAAGAGCACGGCGACCAAGTCGACGCCGACGAAGTCCACTGCGGCCAAGAGCACGGCGAGCAAGAGCACGACGAGCAAGGCCACGCCGAAGAGCACGGCGACGAGGACCACGAAGGCGAGCACCACGAAGGCGGCCCCGAAGACGGCTGCCAAGTCGACGACCAAGGCTGCCTCCACGCGTTCCACCGCGAAGTCCAGCACCGCGAAGTCCAGCACCGCGAAGTCGAGCACCGCGAAGTCGAGCACCGCGAAGACGAGCGCCACCAAGGCCGCTCCGAAGACGGCCGCCAAGACCACCGCCACGCGGTCGACCGCCGCGAAGTCCACGCCCAAGTCGACGACCAAGTCGACCGCGAGCAAGTCGACCCCGAAGACCACCGCCAAGACCACCGCCACGCGGTCCACCGCGAAGAAGGCTCCGGCCAAGACCACGAAGGCGGCCGCGAAGAGCACGACGAGGACCACCGCGAGGGCGACCGCGCGCACCACCTCGCCGGCGAAGAAGACCACGACGAAGAAGGCGAAGTAGCCACTCAGGCGCCGCGCTCGCGGCATTCAGTCGTCTCGGCAGGGCTCCCGTAGTCGACACGGGAGCCCTGCCGCGTTTCAGGCCGGGGTGGGCAGCGCGCTGGGCAGGTAGTGCGCTGCGACGAGGCGGGGTTCCTCCGCGGAGTGCCGGTCGAAGGACAACACCCACACCGAACCCTTCTTGCTCGGCACCTCGCCGGTGAGTTTCCGGGTGAGTGACACACCGTCGCGTTCCGCGAGCGTGTCCAGCAGAGGCGGGATGACACCGCCCTGGCTGCACACGACGGCGGTGTCGTGCGACGCGGCGATCGACAGCAGCGACCGCAGTCCGGCGTCGGGATCGCTCGCGTACGTCTGTTCCGACAGGGGCGCTTCGAGCCGCACGTCACAGCCGATGTCGGAGGCCACCGCGCGCACCGTCTGGACGCATCGCAGCCGCGGTGCCGAGTACACCGCCTCGGGGCGGAAGGCGCGGAGGAGCGGCCGCAACGCCGTCGCCTGCCGCTGTCCGGCGTCCGACAGGGGACGCAGGTCGTCGTCGCCCGTCCACTCGTCGCGGTTGCCCGCCTTGGCGTGGCGGACCAGCAGCACCGTCGCGGTGTCGACGGGAAGCTGCTGGGCGCGCGAACACACGTCCCGATCGCTGTCGTACGTGAGCAGCGACTGCGCTTCCTCCAGCGGCACCCAGCGAAGCTCGTCCACTTCCGCATTGGGTGTGAACTCGCCCGAAACCGGTCTCGCCGTGAAGTAGTCCACGGTTTTCGCGGACCCGTTCACGCTGTATTCGACGGTGGTGAGAAAGCGTTCGAGAACGGCGTCGTACCCCGTTTCCTCGGTGAGTTCCCGCACAGCGGCGATCGGAGAGGTCTCTCCGGGATCCAGTTTGCCCTTCGGCAGTGACCAGTCGTCGTAGTGCGGCCGGTGCACGACCGCTATCTCACTGCCCGCGGGGCTGCGGCGCCAC
This sequence comes from Saccharomonospora azurea NA-128, assembly GCF_000231055.2. Classification (GTDB taxonomy): domain Bacteria; phylum Actinomycetota; class Actinomycetes; order Mycobacteriales; family Pseudonocardiaceae; genus Saccharomonospora; species Saccharomonospora azurea. Next base: position 3,940,954 of record NZ_CM001466.1, read on the forward strand.
AGCACCGCCCCCGCGGCTTTCACGATGTTGCTCACCCTGTGGCTCCGTGCCTGCGCAGCATTTCCATCTGGTGGTCGCGGACCTGGCCGCTGCCCGTCGGAGAGGGTACCCATTCGCCGGTGGGGTGCAGGACCCAGCACCGGGTCATCGGATCGAATGCGGAGTCCATCACTTCGTCGAGCTGTGCGGTGAGCCGAGGGTCCGAGACCCGCACGAGTGCCTCGATGCGACGGTCGAGGTTGCGGTGCATGATGTCGGCGCTGCCGATCCAGTGGGTGTCGGCGCCGCGGAAGTGGAAGACGCGTGAGTGCTCCAGGAACCGGCCGAGGATCGAGCGCACGCGGATGTTGTCGCTCAGTCCCGGCACACCGGGCTTGAGCGAGCAGATGCCCCGCACCACCACGTCGACGTCCACCCCGGCCTGGGACGCGCGGTAGAGCCCGTCGATGACCTGTTCGTCGACGAGGGAGTTGCACTTGATGCGGATACCCGCGGGCTTGCCCGCCCTGGCCAACGAGATCTCCTCGTCGATGAACTTCAGCAGACCGCGCCGGATGCCGTTGGGGGAGGTCAGGATGTTGCGGTAGGTCTGCTGGCGCGAGTAGCCGGTGAGGACGTTGAACAGGTCGGTCAGGTCGGAGCCGACGGAGGCGTCGGCGGTGAACAGTCCGAGGTCCTCGTACAGCCGCGCCGTCTTCGGGTTGTAGTTGCCCGTGCCGACGTGGCAGTACCGCCGGATCGTGCCGCCCTCCTCACGCACGACGAGAGCGATCTTGCAGTGGGTCTTCAGGCCGACGAGACCGTAGACGACGTGCACGCCCGCGCGTTCCAGCGTGCGCGCCCAGGTGATGTTGGCCTGCTCGTCGAACCGCGCCTTGATCTCGACCAGCGCCACGACCTGCTTGCCGCGCTCGGCGGCGTCGATGAGCGCGTCCACGATGGGCGACTCGCCGGACGTGCCCGAGGTGCGGTACAGCGTCTGCTTGATGGCGAGCACCTTGTCGTCGGCGGCGGCCTGCTCGATGAACCGCTGCACGCTCGTGGAGAACGAGTGGTACGGGTGCTGCACCAGGACGTCGCCCTCGCGCAGGGTCGCGAACACGCTCTTGGGGGTCTCGCGTTCCCCGAACGCCGGATGGGTGGCGGGAACGAACGGCGGGTCCTTGAGTTCCTTGCGGTGCAGCGAGTGGAGCTGGTGCAGACAGCTGAGGTCGAGCAGGCCGGGAATCTCCACGACGTCCTGCGGGTCGACCTCCAGCTCGCGCAGGAGGAGTTCCAGCACGTGCTCGCTCATGTCGCTGGCGACCTCCAGCCGCACCGGAGGGCCGAACCGGCGTTGCGCGAGTTCGCGCTCCAGTGCCTGCAGCAGGTCCTCGTCGCGGTCCTCCTCGACCTCGAAGTCGGCGTTGCGGGTGACCCGGAACACGTGATGTTCGCTCACCTGCATGCCGCTGAACAGCTCGTCGAGATGGGCGGCGATCAGTTCCTCCAGCGGGAGGAACGTCGCGGTGCGGCTGTCCCGGCTCGGCTCGATGCGCACGAGCCGCGGCACGTTGTTCGGCACCTTCACCCTGGCGAAGCGTTCGGTGCCGTCGCCGGGGTCGCGCACGGTCACGGCGAGGTTCAGGGAAAGCCCCGAGATGTACGGGAAGGGGTGGGCCGGGTCCACGGCGAGCGGCGTGAGCACCGGGAAGATGTGCTTGGTGAAGTACTCCGACATCCGCGAGCGGTCGTCGGCGTCGAGCTCCGACCAGGAGACGATGCGGATGCCCTCGTCGGCGAGCGCGGGCCGCAGATCGTTCTCGAAGACCATGGCGTGCCGCTCGACCAGCTCCGCGTTGCGTGCCGCGACATAGGTGAGCTGCTCGCTCGGGGTGAGTCCGTCGGCGCTGCGCACCGAGAGTCCGGTCTGTTCGCGCCGCTTCAGGCCCGCGACCCGCACCATGTAGAACTCGTCCAGGTTGGACGCGAAGATGGCCAGGAACTTGGCCCGCTCCAGCAGCGGCTGCGACTCGTCCTCGGCGAGCGCGAGGACGCGCGCGTTGAAGTCCTGCCAGGAGAGCTCCCGGTTGAAGTACCGGTCGTCGGGGAGCTCGTCGGGGACGCCGTCGCCTCGGGTCGCGGCGGGCGGCGGGGACACGGAGCTGAAGTCGCGTCCCCAGCTGTCGGGAACCCGCGGCGGGGGAGCGGTCCCGGCAGGGCGGCGTCCCGGATCACCGGTCCCGTCCCGTTCGTCGGCGCGAACGCCGCCGGGTACGTCGGACGTGCTGGCCGCAGAGGGTCGGGTTTCGTCGCTCACGCTGCCATTGTCCCCCATTCGAGGAGGTTGTGACGGGTGCGAGAAGGGGCTTCGCCGCCGTTCCCGCCGCCGTCCGGGCAGGTCGGCGGGCTCAGGACAGCAGGCAGGCGCGGTCGAGCACGGCGCGCGTGCGCTCGCCCAGTCCCAGCAGCCGGGCGTGGTCGAGATCACCGGGGGTGTCGACGTCGCCGCGCAGTGACGGCACTGGGGCGGTGATCGGCCGGGCGCCGGAGAGTGTGTGCGCGTGAGCCGAACCCGGGCCGAACCGGGGACGCAGCCGAGCCCCGGGCGCGGACAGCAGGAGAGTGGTCCCGGTGCCCTGCCGGTCGGCCACGAACGCCCGGGTGCCGCGCGCCTCCGCCAGCGCCGCGGAGAGCTCCTCGGGGCGCAACGCCGGCAGGTCCGCCTGGAGGGCGCCGACCACGGCGTCCGGGG
>NZ_CM001466.1:3943787-3953849 GCF_000231055.2 Saccharomonospora azurea NA-128
ACGGCGTCCGGGGCCGTCGCCCGCAGCAGTCGCTCACCGGCGCGCAGCGCCGCGTTCAGGCCGTCGGCGCCGCCCGTTCCGGAGGGCTCGCCGACGACGTCCACGCCCAGCTCCCGGAGCGTGGAGAGCGCGGCGGGATCGGAGCCGACCACGAGGATCCGGCGGACCCCGGGCGTCGAGACGGCGGCGCGGAGCGTGTCGTAGGCCAGCGCGAGCACCAGCTCGGCGTGGAAACCCGCGTCGCCGGTGGCGTCGGTGCCGGTGTGCTTGAGGACACCACGCAGTCGGGACTTGCCCGTGCTCGGTCGCTTCAGCGGCACGATGAGGTCGACAGCCACGTCACCATCTTTACCGCAAAGCCCGTCGTGCGGGGCCTGTGGCAGGATCGGGCGCACACGGGCAACGAATCACCGGAGGAACAGCCTTGGCAGATCGCGAGAAGGGCGGTTTCTGGGTAGGCGCGGCCGCGGTCATGTTCTACCCGTTGACCGCGATGGGACGCAGCGTCTACCGCAACGCGGACCGCATCCCGCGCAGCGGGCCGGCGTTGCTCGTGATGAACCACGTGTCGCACCTCGATCCCGCGGTGGACGCGGTCTTCGTGCACCGCAACAAGCGGGTGCCGCGGTTCATGGCCAAGGACAGCCTGTTCCGCATCCCTGTGTTCGGCAAGATCATCGGCGGGTCCGGGGGCATCCCCGTGTACCGCGGTTCCAGCGACGCCAACGAGAGCCTGCGGGCCGCGCACCAGACGCTGCGCGACGGCAAGATCGTGCTCATCTACCCTGAGGGCACCATCACGAAGGACCCGGAGGGGTGGCCCAAGCGCTCCTACACGGGGGTGGCGAGGCTCGCGCTCGAGAACGACGTCCCCGTGATCCCCATCGCGCGGTGGGGCACGCAGGAGATCTGGAACGGCTACACCAAGAAGTTCCGGCCGTTGCCCCGCAAGACCGTGGTGCACTCCGTCGGTGAGCCGATCGACCTGTCGGCCTACCGGGAGAAGGAGCGCACGCAGCCCCTGCTGCGCGAGGTCACCGAGCTGATCATGGATCGGGTGCTGGAGCAGCTCGTCGAGATCCGCGGGGAGCAGCCGCCGTCGCGGGTCGACGGCGCGGAGGGGCGCGCCTGACCATGGCGGTGCAGCGTGTGGCCGTGCTGGGCGCGGGCTCGTGGGGCACGACGTTCGCGAAGATCCTCGCCGACGCCGGCCGGGACGTGACGATGTGGGCTCGCCGCGAGGAGATCGCGGCCGAGATCCGTGACCTGCACACCAATTCCTCGTACCTGCCGGACGTCCGGCTGCCCGACCGGCTCACCGCGACGGCCGACCCCGCGGTCGCGCTGGACGGCGCGGAGGCGGTCGTGCTCGCGGTGCCGAGCCAGCGACTGCGCGAGAACCTGCTGGCGTGGAAGGACCTGCTGCCCGAGGACGCGATCCTCGTCAGCCTGGCCAAGGGCGTGGAACTCGGCACGCTGAAGCGGATGAGCGAGGTCGTCTCCGACGTCACGGGTGTGGACCCGGGCGACGTCGTGGTGGTGTCCGGTCCCAACCTCGCCAAGGAGATCGCGCGGAAACAGCCCGCGGCGGCCGTGCTCGCGTGCGCGGACCACGACCGGGCGGTGGCCATCCAGGAGGCCAGCTTCAACGCGTACTTCCGCCCGTACACCAACACCGACGTCGTGGGGTGTGAACTCGGTGGGGCGTGCAAGAACGTGATCGCGCTGAGCTGCGGCGTGGCGGCCGGACTGGGTTTCGGCGCCAACACGATGGCGACACTGATCACCCGCGGGCTCGCCGAGACGGCTCGACTCGGTGCGGCGCTCGGCGCGGACCCGCTGACGTTCGCCGGGCTGGCCGGGGTGGGCGACCTCGTGGCGACGTGCTCGTCGCCCCTGTCGCGCAACCGCACGTTCGGCGAGCGGATCGGCCGGGGCGACAGCTTGGAGGCCGCCAGGGCGGCACAGGGCGGACAGGTGGCCGAAGGGGTCAGCTCGTGCCACTCGATCCGGGAGCTGGCCCTGCGCCTCGACGTCGACATGCCGATCACCGACGCCATGTACCGCGTGTGCCACGAAGGTGTCGACCCGGGCACGGTGGGCGCCGAACTGCTGGGGCGCAGGCAGAAGCACGAGTGGTCGTGACGTCGTCGCGCCCGTGAGTGGAAGGCGGGTCAAGTCCGGTCCGCGAGCCGAAACCGGTTTGACGTCGCCGTGCGGGTCTGTTTGCCTTGGGGCATGTCGGTTCTCGGTGCGCTGAACCCCGCCCCGCGGTGTGGTCGTGTGTCGCGCACCCTGCCGGGCTGTTGCTGTTGTCGTCGCCGGTGACCGCGCGTCCCGCCTGACCCGGGCGCGCCGTTCGAGTGCCGCCCCAGCCCGACCGATTCTTCCTCTCTTCTCTGCCGTCACACACTGCCTTCACACTTTTCGAGGTCTTCTCACATGTTCGCCGTGCCCGACAACACCATCGCGCTCCCGCCCGCGGATCTGCTGACTCGCCATCCGGTCCGGACCGCGCTCGAATTCGCCGCCGACCGCAATCGCTGGCGCAACCTCTTGCGCTACGACCCCGAGGAGCGCTTCGCCGCGCTCCTCGACGTCGTGGGCGGCCACGAGGTGTGGCTGCTGAGCTGGCTTCCCGGCCAGGACACGGGGCTGCACGACCACGGCGCCACCACGGGAGCGTTCACGGTGGTGAGCGGGCGACTCGTGGAGGAGGTGTACCGCGACACCGCCGGGTCGCCCGACGGACCGGAGACGCACGTGGTGGACGCGGGACAGTCGCGGGTCTTCGGCCCGGGCTACGCCCACCACGTCCGCAATCCCGGTCCCGACCCGGTGATCAGCGTGCACGTCTATCAGGACGGCGGCCGCACCGTGCGGCGGCTGACGCGGGCGGAGACGTGCTCGGGCGTGGCGGTCCCCGCCGGCACGTAGGATGCCGGCACCGGCGCGCCGAACACGCTGTGGACGGGCAGGACTCCCGCCCACGTGGAATGCGACTCGCGGTCGGCGTCGTCGAGCGAGGGATCGCCGCGGCGGATCTTCACCGACGCCTCGTCGAGGTCGAGGGCGAGGACGTGGGTGGCGGCGAGCTCGCGACGGTTCGGCCTGCGCGCGTAGTCCCACGAGCCGGGGCTGAGGTGCTCGGAGAGCACCCGGAGCGCGTGTTCCTTCCGTTCCTCGCCGGTCACGAGCGCCGCGCGTCCGTGGATTACCGCGCAGCGGTAGTTCATCGAGTGGTCGTTCAGCGAGCGCGCGTACACGACGCCGTCGAGCACCGTGGCGGTGACGCACAGCTCGGCCCCGGCCGCGGCGGCGCGGACGTTGCCCGAACCCGTGGACCCGTGCAGGAACAGCGTGTCGCCGTCCCGGCCGTGTGCGGTGGGCAGCACGAGCGGCGAGCCGTTCAGAAGCAGACCCACGTGGCACACGAGCGTGGCGTCGAGAACGGCGTGCAGGGCCTCGCGGTCGGCCGCGTAGCGCTGCGGCTTCCGGGTGGGCGAGGTGCGGGCGGTGGAGGACAACGGCGGCCGGGTGGGGAACGTGGTCATGACCCATGGTCGATCGCCGTGATGGCATCATGGAATGTCCACAGAACTGCTTTTTCCAGGTGCCACTTTCCCGGTGGTCTCCCACAGTCCGAGGAGGATCCGTGGCGCGCAGCGACATCACCCTGCCCGTGGCGCTCGATCGCGAGTCCGGAGTGCCACTGGCGGTGCAGCTCGCCGACGCGCTGCGGGACGCCGCCTCGGGCGGCCACCTGAGAGGCGGGGACCGGTTGCCGTCCACGCGGGCGCTCGCGGCGAGTCTGGGCGTGAGCCGGACCGTCACCTCGGCCGCGTACGACCAACTCCACGCCGAGGGGTGGATCGTGGGCAGGCACGGCTCGGGCACCTACGTGACGACGTCGCCGCCGACACCGGTGTCGCACCACCGCGTCGTCGCCGGTCCCGACCAGGTGTCCTCGCCAGATCTCGTCGCTCTGCTCCCGGGAGTGCCGTGGGCCGACGGTCTCGACCGGGCCGCGTGGCGCCGTGCCTGGCGAGCCGCGGCCGACGCGCCGCCACTCGTCGTGTCCGAACGCGCCGGACTCGTCGAGTACCGCACCGCCATCGCCGAGCACCTGCTCCGCCACCGTGGTCTCGACGCCGCTCCGAACTCCGTGCTCGCCACCGCGGGCACCACCGCGGCCGTCGTCGAACTGGCGGCCTCGGTACTCGGTCCGGGAGACGTCGTGGGCGTGGAGGAACCCGGCTACCAGCGGGCGGTGGAGGCGTTCCGCCGTGCGGGCGTGCGCGTGGTGCCCGTGGAGGTCGACGCGGAGGGGCTGCGCCCGGACACCATTCCCGGCGGGGTGCGCGCCGTCTACTGCTCTCCCGCCCACCAGTACCCGCTCGGCAGCCGCATGAGCGCCTCCCGCCGCGTCGAGCTCGTCGAGCGTGCCCGCGCCGAAGGCTTCCTCGTCGTCGAGGACGACTACGACGGTGAGCTTCGTTACGACGTCGCGCCGCTGCCTGTGCTCGCCGCGCTGGCGCCCGACGTCGTCGTCCACCTCGGGACGACGAGCAAGATCCTGACGCCCACGCTCGGCGCCGGCTGGATGGTGGCGCCACCCGGTGTCACCGCCGCCGTCCTCGAATACCGCGACGCGGCGGGAACGCGCGCCTCCCCCGCGGGGCAGCAGGTGTTCGTCGAGCTCGCCCGCAACGGCGACCTCGGCCGCCACCTGCGACGACTGCGCAGAGAACTGTCCGAACGGCGTTCCCTGCTCGCGGGTGCGTTGAGCGCCGCCGACGTTCCGGTGCTCGGGGACGACGCCGGTGCGCACCTGGTGGTGCCGCTCGCGTCCGCGGACGAGGAACGACGGCTTTTGGCGCTGGCGCGGGAACACGGCGTGCTGCTCGACGGATTGGCGCGGCACTTCGCGGGCATTCCCACCCAGGCGGGCATCGCGGTCGGTTACGCGGGCTGCTCGCGCGAGACGCTGCAGGACGTCCTCGGGGTGCTCGTCGACGTGCTCCGGGTGAGGCGAAGGTAGGGTGCCGCCCATGGAAAGCCGCAAGACCCGAGTGGCCGTCGTGTTCGGCGGTCGAAGCACCGAACACACCATCTCCTGTGTGTCGGCGGGCAGCATTCTGGCGAATCTCGACCCCGACCGGTTCGAGGTCGTCCCCATCGGCGTGACCCAGGCCGGTGGCTGGGTGCTCGGTACCAACGACCCCGAGACGTTGCGGATCCGGGACAGGGCACTGCCCGCCGTCGAGGGCGGCAAGGCGCTGGTGCTGGCCGGAGACCCCACGACCGGTGGTGTCGTGAGTCTCGAACCGGGAGAGCACGCCGAGGTGCTGTCCGCCGTGGACGTGGTGTTCCCGGTGCTGCACGGGGCTTTCGGTGAGGACGGCACCATCCAGGGTCTGCTGGAGCTCGCCGACCTCCCGTACGTCGGTGCGGGCGTGTTCGCCAGCGCGGCGGCGATGGACAAGGAGTACGCCAAGAAGCTGCTCGCCGCGGAGGGCCTGGAGGTCGGCCGGTTCGCCGTCGTGCGGCGCGGTCAGGCCACCCTGCCCGACGAGGAGCGGGAGCGGCTCGGGCTGCCGGTGTTCGTCAAACCCGCCCGCGCGGGCTCGTCGATCGGCATCTCCCGGGTCACCGACTGGTCGCAACTGGACGCCGCGATCGCGCTGGCGCGCGAGACCGACCCCAAGGTCATGGTCGAGGCCGAGACGGTGGGTCGCGAGGTCGAGTGCGGCGTACTGGAGTTTCCCGACGGCCGCGTCGAGGCGTCGTTGCCCGCCGAGATCCGGGTGCTCTCGGACGACGCCGACGCCTGGTACGACTTCGAGACCAAGTACCTCGGCGAGGACGCCGAGCTCGACATCCCCGCGAAGCTCGACGACACCGTCACCGAACGACTCCGGGACGCCGCCGTCCGCGCGTTCGGCGCACTCGACTGCCAGGGACTCGCCCGGGTCGACTTCTTCGTCGGGGCCGACGGCACGTTGACCGTCAACGAGGTCAACACGATGCCCGGCTTCACCGCGACGTCGGCCTACCCGAAGATGTGGGAGGTCACCGGCGTGGACTACCCGACGCTGCTGACGACCCTCGTCGAGACGGCGCTCGCTCGGGGAACCGGGCTGCGGTGACGCGCGCCGCAGGCTGACCGGTCCGGCCGCGTCACTCGAAGTCGAGCGGCGTGGCCGGCAGGACGTCGGCGACGGTGCGGGAGATCTCCTGCAGCGGCCCCGTCCCCGCGGATTCCGGCACGGTCAGTGCGACGTAGACCTCGCGGTCGACCGCGTACCACGTCGTGCTGCCGTCGCCCGTCACGGGGAGCCACTGGACCTCGTCGATCGCCCGCAGCGTGGCCGACCGCGTGAGCTCCGGTGGCCGGTCGAGGCCGCAGCGCAGAATGACCGGGTCGTCGCCCCACGCCACGGTGGCCGGAGGTGCGGGCTCGGCGAGCTCCCTGCGGGCGAGCTGCTCGCCCGCGGACTTCAGCTCGCGCGGCGCGGCCTCGACGAGATCCGCGCACGCCGGGGAGTCGGCCTCGGGAGCGGGGATCGTGACCAGCGCGAGCGGTCCGGTTCCGTCGGCGCCGGGCACACCGCGCTCCGAGTCGCCGGGGGACAGGACGAGACCCAGCACGGCGACCGTCGCCGCGAGCGCTGTGGCGAGCACGGCGGCGAGGACGATGAGACTCCGAGGTGGGGCGCCGGTATCACTCACGACCCCACTACACCACAGGTCAGAGGCGCACCACGGGGCAGGTGAGGGTGCGCGTGATGCCCTCCACGCTCTGCACGCGGGCGACCACGAGCTGCCCGAGCTCGTCCACGTTCTCGGCCTCCGCCCGCACGATGACGTCGTAGGGGCCCGTGACGTCCTCCGACGTGGTGACGCCGGGAATGGTCGAGATCTCGGACGCCACGGCGGCGGCCTTGCCGACCTCGGTCTGGATGAGGATGTATGCGTGGACCACGGCGCTGCTCCCCTTCGAATACGGCGACGACGCGTAAAGGTAGGAATGTAGGCAGCAACGTACCGCAGACCTGCGACGATCGGGCATCCGACAATCGGGTCTGCGGGCAACGAACAACCGGAGGTACGTGTGGGAGACAGTCCCGCGTCCGGGGCGGACACCGTCGCGGCAATCGGTGAGTTCGGGTTGATCCGCCAGGTCACGGAGGGGAGGCCCCAGCCGTCGACCACCCTGCTCGGGCCGGGAGACGACACCGCCGTCGTGGCGGCGCCCGACGGGCGTGTGGCCGTCACCACCGACGCGCTCGTGGAGGGCGTGCACTTCCGGCTGGACTGGTCCACCCCGACACAGGTGGGACGCAAGGCCGTCGCGGTGAACCTCGCCGACATCGCGGCGATGGGCGCTGTGCCCACGTCCGTCGTCGTGGCCCTGGCGTGCCCGCCGGAGACGCCCACGGCGGTGGCGGCCGAACTGCTGGACGGCGTGGCCGCGGAGGCCCAGCGCGTCCACGTGGGCGTCGTCGGGGGAGACATGGTGCGTGCGGAGAGCATCGTCCTCACCGTCACCGCTCTCGGGGACCTCGGCGGGCGCGCGCCGGTCACGCGGTCCGGCGCGCGCCCCGGCGACGTCGTGGCCGTGTGCGGCAGGCTCGGGTGGGCCGCGGCCGGACTCGCCGTGCTGAGCCGCGGTTTCCGCTCACCGGTGAGTGTCGTGAACGCCCAGCGTTGCCCCGACCCTCCGTACGCGGCGGGGCCCGCGGCGGCACTGGCCGGCGCCACGGCGATGATCGACGTCTCCGACGGGCTGCTGGCCGACCTCGCGCACCTCGCCGAGGCGTCCGTCGTGGGCATCGACGTGTCGAGCGAGCGCCTCACCGTGCCCGAACGGCTCGTGGACGTCGCCACCGCTCTCGGCGCCGACCCGATGCACTGGGTCCTCACGGGTGGGGAGGATCACGCGCTGGCCGCCACGTTCCGGTCGCTGTCCGACCTGCCCGAGGGGTGGTGTCCGATCGGGTCCGTCACCGCACCCGAGGCCGGGGTGACCGTGGACGGCAGCCCGTACGATCGCGAACCCGGCTGGCGGCACTGGACGTGAGGGCACCCGCGCCGAACCGCCGTTCATACTGGGAAGTCGGGGACCGCGCACGGCGCTGACGAGGGTGAGGAGTGTTGTCGTGGACATTCGCACGGTGCCGTTCGACCATCCGGACGCGGTGAAGCTCATCGACGCGGTGCAGCAGGAGTACGTCACGCGGTACGGCGACCCCGACGTCACGCCGGTCGATTCCGCGGATTTCACCCCGCCGTCGGGTCTGTTCCTCGTCGGCTACCTCGACGGCGAACCCGTCGCCTGCGGTGGTTGGCGGGCGCACGACGAGGCCGACCCGCCGATCCTCGCGGGCGACGCCGAGATGAAGCGGTTGTACGTGGTGCCCGCCCTGCGGGGGCGCGGTCTGTCCCGGACGATGCTCGCCGAGGTGGAGCGCACCGCCGTCGAGGCGGGCCGCACGCGGCTCATCCTGGAGACGGGGCACAAGCAGCCCGAGGCCATCGCGCTGTACCGCTCGTCCGGCTACGAGAAGATGCCCGGCTTCGGCGTCTACGCGGGCGACCCGCTGAGCCTCTGCCTGGCCAAACCCCTCTGACACCGTGTCCGCGATCTGCGCACGCGTGTTCGCGGTTCCCGTACGCCGCGGTTTCACCCCGCTGGGCTAGGCTGCGCTGCCGTGACCGCACGACCACTGCACGAGATCATGGACCCCGGCTGGGCCGAAGCGCTGGAGCCGGTCGCCGACCGGATCGCCGCGATGGGGGAGTTCCTGCGCGCCGAGGTCGCGGCAGGACGGACGTACCTGCCCGCCGGCGACAACATCCTGCGCGCGTTCCGCCAGCCGTTCGACGAGGTGCGAGCACTGATCGTCGGTCAGGACCCGTACCCCACGCCGGGTCACGCGATCGGGTTGTCCTTCGCCGTGGCACCCGACGTCCGGCCGCTGCCGAAGAGCCTCGTCAACATCTTTCGCGAGTACTGCGACGATCTCGGCCACCCGCCACCGTCCAACGGGGACCTGACACCGTGGACGGAGCAGGGCGTGCTGCTGCTCAACCGCGCGTTGACGGTGCGTCCCGGCAAGCCGAACTCCCACCAGGGCAAGGGTTGGGAGGAGATCACCGAGCGGGCGATCGTGGCGCTGGCCGAACGCGACAAGCCGCTCGTGGCGATCCTGTGGGGCAGCAACGCGCGCAAGCTGAAGCCGTTGCTCGGCTCGGTGCCGTGTGTGGAGTCCGTCCACCCGAGTCCGCTCTCGGCACGCAACGGCTTCTTCGGTTCGCGTCCCTTCAGCCGAGCCAACGCGCTGCTGGAGGAGCGGGGAGCGGCGCCCATCGACTGGAAGTTGCCGTAGGAGATACCGCAGACGACGAACGGCTCGGCGACCACCCGGTCACCGAGCCGTTCGTACGTAAGAGCTGAGGCGTCAGGCCCGAACGACCTTGCCCGCCTTCAGGCAGGAGGTGCACACGTTCAGGCGCTTCTTCTGAGAAAGCCCGACCCTGGCGTGCACGGTCTGGATGTTCGGGTTCCACCGGCGGTTGGTGCGCCGGTGAGAGTGTGAGACCGACTTGCCGAAGCCCGGCCCCTTGCCACAGACGTCGCACACGGCAGCCACGTCGAACACTCCTCGAAATGAATCGGTAAACGAACCACCCGGGGTACCGGGCAACTCGAACAGGGTAACCGGTACGCCGGCCCTCGGCACAACGGGGTCGTTACCCTCGCATCTGGCATGCCTCGACGGGTGTTTTCGAGACCAGCTACGGAGGATGCGCGGGTGCGGGCCTCAGACGCTCTGGACGCGGACGCGGTGCGGCGGTGGATCGACGTCTGCGTACGCGATCTGCGCGCGTTGCGGGCCGAGATCGACGACATCAACGTCTATCCGGTGGCCGACTCCGACACCGGCTCGAACCTCCTGCACACCATGACCGCCGCGCGGGACGGCCTCGACGCGCTCGACGGCGCGGGGGCGGGCGCGGTACTGACCGCCGCGGCCGCCGCGGCGGTCAGTACCGCGC